>NZ_PPCE01000009.1:0-300000 GCF_002913715.1 Campylobacter concisus
CAAGGTGGATGTCATAAGTTCGAGTCTTATAGCGACCACCATTTTAGGTGCAGCGGTAGTTCAGTTGGTTAGAATGCCGCCCTGTCACGGCGGAGGTCGCGGGTTCGAGCCCCGTCCGCTGCGCCATTTATTAAACCTTAGGTTAAGGTTGTGTCTAATAAAGCACCCATTATTGAGTGTCAAATTAAATTTTAAGATTATAAGTTCTAAGATAACACTTTAAGATTTATTATTACTATTTAATCTTGCCTCGTTAGCTCAGTTGGTAGAGCATATCACTCTTAATGATGGGGTCGTAGGTTCGAGGCCTACACGGGGCACCATCCATTTTGGCCCATTCGTCTAGCGGTTAGGACACCAGCCTCTCACGTTGGTAACACGAGTTCGAGTCTCGTATGGGTCACCATTTTTCTAATCCTTTTTATTTTTTAATTTGTTACGCAGAATTTTTATAGAAATTTCTTAAAAATGTATACTTATTTGCTTGGCAAATTGATACTAAAAACGTAAAAATCAATTTTTATAATATTGTGCTTAATGAGTGTGTATTAAGCGATAAATTCTAGAAGTTAGCTTGTAGTAAGCTAAAAAATCTTTATAAATATAATAAAAGTACATCATAGAAACATGATTACAGAGCATTGCAAATTATTTTTGCTTTGATCTATTGGACAAAAAACTTATAAGCATTTTTAATTTTTAAGCTTATAAAACATAAAACAGCTATATTTGGTAATAAAATGGCCAATTCTCTTGTTTGTGAGAAAGGTGCTTAAAATTTAAAGATCATACCAGCTATAGGATCCATGCGTAAAAATATATTAAGGCTTACGATAAATATAGCTATTTTTATAATATAAAGAGCATTTGATAGCAATGCAAAAAATATTAAATACGTAATTAAAGAAAGCTCAACTTAAATAGCAAAAATAAAGGTTAAAATTTAAGCTCAAATATAAAACTAGCAAACAAGCTATTTCTTTGTATTTAGTTTTTGCCTATCATATCAAGCTTAGCTTTGCAAGCATCTTTATACGGGCTTACAAAATTTGAGTCAGAGCACTCATTTAAATAAGTCCTAGCTAACTTAAACTGCTTTTGTCTTATATAAATTTCACTTATCAAATTTAAAGCGTGTAAGCGGTCTTCTGGTCCAAATTTCATATTTAGTATAAATTTCGCCTCGTCAAGCGCCTCATCTAGGTTATCTGTCTTTAATAACGCTTCCGAGTAGTTAAAATTTATCTTTGGTGAAAATGTATTTATCTTGGCTTTTGTTTGTAGCTCAAGAGCTTTTTTGGCATACGTTGTAGCGATAGCGTAGTCATTACTTTTCATCGCATAGTCACTTATAGCTGTATATGCTTCGATAATCTTAAAGTCTTGGCCTCTTAGCTGCTCAATAGCACTAATGGTTGAGATCGCCTCCGTAAAGCGTTTTAATGCAAGCAATGAGTAAAACCTGTCAAAAAGAGATGGTGTTGGATCTGAATATTCGACTGATGAGCCAAGTGAAAGCGCATCATTTGCGGCAATGATCGCATGCTCGTAGTCTTTATTTTTATATAAAATTTTGCTCAAATTTATCAGCCACTCAACTCTATCTTCTAAATTTTCATCTTTTGCATGAGCTTTTGCCAGCTCAAGTGCATCGTTGTAGCGGGCCGTTCTGTAATAGCAGTTAAAGAGCTTAAATTGCGGTAATGAGATTTTATTTATATCGTAGTTTTCGAGTAAATTTACAACAGCCGTGCAATCATCTTTTATAAAATACTCTTTTGTAAGCTCTAGCGCAGCCTCATTTATCAGCTCCATTGCCCTGCTTAAATTTCCATCTTTTGCCATGGTTTTGTAAGATAGTGCATCGGAGAATTTACGCTCTTTAATATCCAGCTCAAGCTCGCTTATTAGAGCCTTTTGGCTAATATTTGTTCCAGTATATTTTTCAATTAACTCTTTATATCTTGCATGAAGTGCAGTGGCATTTTTGTCCTTTTCTTCAAAAAATAACCCATCTTTTGCTTTAGTCACCTCATCGATATAATCACCATATTTAAACTCTGTCTCATATCTATTTAAGTATTCGTATGCTTTTTTCTCATCTTTTGTTTTGGCTAGATTTAGTGCTAAATTTTTTAAAGCAACTTCATAAAAATCTTTCGTTCTATCGCTATTATTTATCAAGATTTCATAAATTTTAGCAGCCACATCAGGCATATCTTTACTTGCGAATGTAGTTGCAAGATTCATCGACTTTGCTGGGTTATTCATAAAAAATTTTTCATTCGCATTTGCGATTTTTAGTATAAATTTCTTTGCTTCATCAAATTTTTCTTTATCGATATTTGCATCAACTAGGCTTAGTGCTGCTCTACTTGCAAGGTCGATGTCGTTTGTGGAGTAAAGCACTTTTTCATAGTCTTTTAGGGCCTCCTTTTGTCTACCTATTTTATAGAGATAATCAGCGTAATCAAGCGCTGCAAGTTTTGTAAATTTCGAGTTTGCGTGCTCTTCGTTTAAGATATCAAGCATATATTTTGCATCACTTGCGATGCTATCTTTTAGGTAGGCTCTAGCGATTAGGTAGAGCACCTCTGGATAGTTTTCATCAGATGGGAATTTTCTGATCCAAGCCCTACCTTCACTTACGATATCTTTTGGCTCGATCTCTTCAAACTCATTTTTTGTCTCAAAAATTTTATCAAGAGCCCTTAGGCGAAATAGTAAAAATTCACTTGAAAAAAGGCTATTTGGATGCCTTTTTATCGCTGTTTGAGTATCTTTTACTACATTTTCATAAGCACCCTTTTCATAAGCTCGTTTTATGCTTATGTAGATATCAATGTCATTACTATCAAGTCCAGCAATAGGAGCTTTGTTAAGATCAAGCGCTCCGATACTAGGATTTAGCATATCTTTAAAATCAGGTTTAAAATTTAGCCCAGACTTTCTCTTGCTATTTTCACTGAGCGAAGTATCTATGATTATGCTAAAGTGTTTTGAAATGGTTGTTTTTGGGCTATCTTGCACGTTTTGGCTATTATAAAGCTCAGTTTTTATATTTAGCAGTTTTGACGGTGCTTTTGGCATTATGACGATAAAAAGTTTGCCATCTTGCTTTTTATATTTTATATCCATTAATGGCAGTGTCGTATCTTCAATTTTTGGCAAAATTTCATCATCTAGCATGCATACATAGCGTTTGGTGTCGTAAGCTAAAATTTGCTCAACGCATTCAAATTCTTGCTCATCGCTTAGCTGAAGAACGCTATAAGGTTTATCACCATTTGCGCCGCTGTTTAGGCTAAGATTAAAAGCGGTTAGATAAAGCGGAAAAAATAAAATAATTAAGAGCTTTTTCATGCCGTAATTATAGTTAAATTTTCTAAAATCCTGAAGCAAAGACAAAATGCTCAATAAATTCCAAAATTGCTCCAGAAAATAAAAACGAAAAGGCCGTTCCAGCTACTGCAATGCCAACAATTACTTTTAGCGCCATAGAGATATTTGCAGTGTAGAGATTTTTATCTTTTACGATCGGCTCTTTTAAAAACATAAAGACGATTAGCTTTAAATAGTAATAAATCGCAATGGCAGAATTTATCATAATTATAACGCTAAGCACGACGTAATCAGACTTTATGAGCGATGAGATAAGCACCATCTTGCCCCAAAAGACGCTAAAAGGCGGTATGCCAGCAAGGGCGATCATGAAAATTCCCATTATAACTGCGTAGCTTGGTAAAATTTTTATAAGCCCTGAAAATTTCTCAAATGGATGCTTAAAGCGCTTGTCCCAGCAGACGACATCGTCGCACCTTGCCACCCAGAGCATAGAAAATGCGCCCAAATTTGCAAACAAAAACATAACCCAGTAAAAAAACAAGGCAACATTTGCCTCATGAGAATTTGCCACAAGCGCGCAAAGCACGACACCAGCGTGAGCTATGGAACTAAAAGCAAGCATCCTTTTTACGTCTTTTTGCACTAGTGCCATGATGTTTGCAAGGCTCATCGTAAGCACGGCGATGATGTAGAGCATATCTTTTATCCACAAAATTTGTGAGCCTTCAAGCATCGCAAAAATTCTTAACGCAACGATAAATGCTGCTACCTTTGGTACGATCGACATATAGCCTGCTAGTGGGGCATTTGAACCCTCATAAACGTCTGGTATCCATGTGTGAAAAGGTATGAGCGAGAGCTTAAAACCAATGGCAGAGGCGATGAAAACGCAGCCAAGTAAGATGATCAAGTTTTGATTTAGGCTAAGATCTTTTATGACAACACCGATACGAGCGATGTCTATTGAGTTTGTCGCTAGATAAAACATCGCTATTGCCATCGCAAAAAAGCCAGCCGAGAGCGAGCCCATAGCGAAGTATTTAATGGCGGCTTCGACGCTTTTTGCCTTGTTATGAAGAGCTATTAGCGTATAGAGGCAAAGTGAGCTGATCTCAAGTCCTAAAAAGATGATGAGTAGGTTATTTGAGCTCACCATAAATAAAAATCCAGCGATTATAAACAAAAATAGAGCGTAATACTCGTAAATTTTATACTCAAAATACTCTTTTGTGCTAAGTGCGAGCGGGATAAAAAGGGCTGAGGCGATTAGGATGATGACTTGAGAGATGACCGAAACTCCATCAACTAAAAGCATATCCCAAAAGCTAAGGCTAAGACCGTTAAAATCAAGTATTAGGCCCAAATTTACAAATATTGCGATGATACAAAATACGCAGTAGAAATTTCTTGAAAGATCTTTTTTTATGGTGCCAACAATTAAGATAAAAAGCGCAAATATTATCATGCTAAGCATCGGAGCAACCGAAGATAAAGAAATCTCTTTAAGGTCTAAAAAGGCTATTTCGTTCATAGTTTACTCCCGCCATTTAAAGATAAAATTTTATCCTTTGTGTCGCTATCTACCGCTCTAGTTTGCATTTTGCTTATGATATTTTGCACACTTGGCTCAAGTGGTTTTAGGATTAAATTTGGGGCGATACCAAGAATGATTATGAGCAAGCAAAGCGGCACAAGAGCGACTAGCTCTTTGAAATTTAGATCCTTTAGGCTTAAATTTTTCTCCTTGCACTCGCCAAAAAATACCCTTTTATAAAGCACCAGCATATAAACAGCGCCCACGATGATGCTAAAGCCACCAAGTAGCGCAAAGAGCTTATTTAGCTTAAAGACGCCAAGCAGGCTCAAAAACTCGCCTACAAAGCCAATCGTTAATGGCAAACCAATGCTTGCAAGAGTTGCTATAAAAAATATGAGTGCATACTTTGGCATAACCTTAGCAAGGCCACCAAATTCGCAAATTTCTTTGGTGTGAGCTCTCTCGTAGATGACACCAACTAACAAAAATAGCGCGCCACTTACAATGCCATGGCTTATCATCAAAAATATTGAGCCGCCAAGACCTATTAAATTTAGTGAAAATATGCCAAGCATGATGACGCCCATGTGTGAAATGGAGCTATAAGCGATCACTTGCTTCATATCGCTTTGTACGTAGGCAACAAGGGCTGCGTAGATGATCATGATGATGGCTATAATGCAGACAAAGCCGCTTAAAAGTAGGCTCGCATCTGGAAAGAGTGGGAGCGAAAATCTCACAAAGCCGTAAGTGCCCATCTTTAAAAGCACGCTAGCAAGCAGCACCGAGCCGATAGTCGGAGCCTGTCCGTGCGCGTAAGGTAGCCACGTGTGAAATGGAAATAATGGAGTTTTCACACCAAAGGCGAAGAAAAACGCTAAAAATAGCCAAATTTGAGCATTTTCTCCAATGCCAAGCTTATACCAATCAAGCAGATTAAAGCTAAAGACGCCGCTTTTTTGATAGCACAGATAGCCGATAAAAATGATCGCCACTAGCATAAAGATAGAGCCTAAAAATGTATAGATGAAAAATTTAATCGCAGCATAAATTCTATTTTTACTGCCAAATGCGCCGATGATGTAAAGTAGAGGTATGAGGCTAAGCTCCCAAAAGCTATAAAACAAGATCAAATCAAGTGCGCTAAATACGCCCATCATCGTGCTCTCTAAAAAGAGCACGCTAATAATTAGATGCTTTAAATTTCTATCATCGCTAAGTGCCACGATAGAGATAAAGCTCATAAATGCGCTAAGGACTATAAGCACTAGCGAGATGGTATCAATGCCGACAAAATAGCTGATATTTAGGCTTGGTATGAGCGAGACTTGATGCGTTAAAACAAAGTCATAACCATGAAAATCGACATTTATGCAGATAAAAATGGCTAGCAAAAGCTCTATGAGAGCGATGCTTGCTCCATAAAATTTTATGCTTTTATTCTCTATCAAGAAGCCTAGCATTGCGCTTATTGCAGGGAAAAATATGATTACACTTAGCATTATTTGGCTCCGTTTAATAAAAATATAAAGCTTAAAAGCAAGGCAAATCCTGCGACCATAAACCTAAGCATGACGCTAAGATCGCCACTTTGCATTTTGTTTGCTAAAAATGCAAATTTATTTAGCGCTGTTGCGACTAGATCGACACTACGATCGATTATCATCTCATCAATCTTTTTACAAATTTGTGAGATCAATGCGTAGCCATTTATGAAAAATTTCTCATAAAATTTTGGGATAAAGTAGGCATTTTGCAAAATTTTATAAATTCTGCTCTCACAAATGCTCTCTTTAAAAATTTCTCTTTTATAGGCAAATACTGCAAAGCCAGTACTTGCTAGTACTAGGCTAAGTGTTAAAACGAGCAAGAAAATTTCGCTGCCGTGAGATAAATTTAGTGAGAAATCTTTTAAGCTTTTTTCTAAAAACTCACTAAAGTTGCTCCAAAAAAAGCCACTTATGGCTGAGAGAATTCCAAGTACACCCATGCCAGCTAGCATATAGTTTTTAGCTTCATGCACGTGTTTCTCACTCTTTGGCTTTGTCAAAAAGACGAGCATAACGAGCCTAAAGCTATAAAAAGCCGTAAGTACCGCACCAAAGAGCAAAATGATCCATAAAAATTTATTCTCACTAAAAGCAACCTCTAAAATTTTATCTTTAGAGAAAAAGCCAGCAAATGGATAAAAGCCAGCCAGCGCACAGCTTGCGATGATAGAAAGTAGCGCAGTTGGCTTCATAAATTTATAAAGTCCGCCCATTTTTTTGATATTTAGCTCATCATTCATCGCGTGCATGACGTTACCAGCGCATAAAAAGAGAAGCGACTTAAAAAATGCGTGCGTGACAAGGTGAAAAAGTGCGATCTTATAAGCGCCGAGTCCAGCAGCTACGAACATATAGCCAAGTTGCGAAAGTGTCGAGTAAGCGATGATCTTTTTAAGGTCATTATGCACAAGCGCGATGCTAGCCGCAAATATCGCTACAAATGTGCCAAGGTAAGCGATAAAGTGCGAGACTTCAGGTGCGTTTGTAAAGATAAAATTTGCTCGTATGACTAGATAAACGCCAGCCGTTACCATGGTCGCTGCGTGAATGAGTGCTGAGACTGGAGTTGGCCCCTCCATAGCATTTGCAAGCCAAGTGTGAAACGGAAACTGAGCACTTTTGCCCATGGCGCCTATAAAAAGAAGTGTGGCGATGATGCCTAAATTTAGCCCACTAAAGTCGCTTCTGGCGTTAAAAACATCGCTAAATTTAAGTGAGCCAAAGCTATAAAATATATAAAAGATACCAACAAGCATGGCTAGATCAGCGACTCTATTCATAATAAAGGCTTCGTTTGCAGCAATATTTGCACTAGGCTTTTTATACCAAAAGCCAATGAGTAGCCACGAGCAAAGTCCAACGCCCTCCCAGCCAATGAAAAGGCCTATAAAGTTATCGCTTGAGACAAGGACGTTCATGCAAAAGACAAAGAGTCCCAAATAATTAAAAAAGCGGTTAAAGCCCGCATCATCTCTCATGTAGCCAACCGAGTAGATATGCACGATACTTGCCACGATACCAACGGTGCTAAGCATAACAAGGCTAATGGCATCAAGATAGAAGCCAAAATTTAAATCCAGACCGCCAAAATTTATAAATTCTTTTAGTGATAAATTTAGCGGTTCATCTATGCCAAGGCTAGCTGTTAGCATAAGCGAGGCAGTTGTGCTAATTATCATTAAAAGTGAGCAAAAGATACCAAGTAAAAAATTTTTACTGCTATGTGAAAAAAGTCCAGAAACGATAAAGCTAAGAAGCGGGAAAAATAGTGAAATGCAAAATAAAGTCATCTCTTAGCCTTTCATATTTGTCATCGAATCTAGGCTAATGCTGCCAGTCTTTTTGTACCAAAGTACGAGTAGGCCAAGCCCTACAGCGACTTCACTAGCAGCGATAGCCACTATAAAAAATGCAACTATTTGTCCAGTTAGATCAAAGTGGTATTTTGAAATGGCAGCAAGTGCGATATTTGCCGAGTTTAGTAAAATTTCACTTGAAAAAAATAGCATGATCAAATTTCTTCTTCGCATTATGCCAATTAGCCCTATGACAAAGACTAGACTTGCAAGGACGAGGTAGTGAGTAAGCCCTATCATAGCATCTCCTCTAGTGTATTTTGAGTATTTAGGTCTTTATGTATCAAGATAATGCCAGCAACCATTGCCACAAGAAGCATTACAGCACACATCTCAAAAGCGATCAAATACTTGCTAAAAAGCAAAATTCCAATAGCCTCGATATTGCCAAGCTCGCTAGCAATGGGACTTAATCCATCAAATTTTGCACCATAAATAGGAGCTAAAAATATAAATATCAAAAGAAGCGCTATAAAACTACTTAAAAGATAGATGGTGATCTTTGCTTTTTTGTTACTTTTTGGCTCACACTCTTTACTGCTATCAAAAAACATCATCGCAAATGCATATAAAACGACCACAGCACCTGTGTAGACTATTATCTGCACTACGCCTAAAAATTCCGCTCCAAGTAAGAAAAATATAGCCGAGATAAAGACCATGCCAGTAGCTAGCGCAGAGACTGCATTTAGTGCGTTTTTACAAAATACGCTAAAAGAAAAACTAACTAAAACCAAGGCGCTAAAAAGATAAAATGCAAAGCTCTCATACATCTTTTGCCCTTTTAAAATTTATACTACTCATCACTTTTTGTCTCATCTTCATTTTCGCTTATAAATGCATTTGGTGTCTTTTTGATTAAGCTATCAGCATTTTTAGGAAGCGCTCCGTATCCTTCAAACTCGCTTTGATCTTTTAAAAATTTATCCTTTGTCAAAAACTCATCTTTTGTACCAAATATGATCCTGCTCTCGCTAGCAACTTCGTACTCTTGTCCGCAAACTATTGCAAGCTCAGGACAAACATCAGCACAAAATCCACAATAGACGCATCTACTTAAATTTATCGAGTAGCTTGCGACCTTTTTGCGCCCATCTTCGCCAAGTGAAGTTTTCATCGAAATGCAGTTGCTAACGCAAATTTTCTCACATAACCCGCATCCAATGCAACGTTCATTTTCACTTTCAACAAATTTTAAAAGCTTATGAATGCCCCTATATCTAGCGTTTAGCTCCATCTTTTGCATAGGGTATTTTAAAGTATGTGACTTGCTAAAGAGCATCTGCTTTATCGTGACTTTTAGTCCGATCAAAAGATCAGGCTTAAATGTGACAGCGATGAAGTGCTTAAATTTATCAAACGCGCTCTTTGGCTTTAACTTTTCATCTATTAAAATATATTTTTTCTCACTCATTTTTCGCCTTAGATTAGTAGCATAAAGCCAGTGATTACGATATTTAAAATTCCAAGCGGAAGCAAAATTTTCCAGCAAAATGTACTTAACTGATCAACTCTTAAATGTGCCCATGAAGCCCTTACCCAAATAAAAAAGAAAAAGACAATGCTTGATTTTAAGATGATCATCAAAGCACCTGGGATAAATAAAAATTCGTTAAATCCACCTAAAAATAAAATCGTAATGATGATGCTAGCAGCGATCATATTTGTGTATTCGCCGATGAAAAACATCGCCCATCTCATGCCGCTATACTCGGTGCCATAGCCTGCTACTATCTCTGTTTCGTTTTCTGTTAAGCAAAATGGTGTTCTATTGCACTCCACAAAGCTTGCTATTAAAAAGAGTAAAAAGGCAAGGGGCTGCTTGAATATAAGCCAGCCAAAAATTCCTTTTTGATAGTTGTTTATATCCACAAGTGAGAGTGAGCTAGTTACCATTACGACGCTTAAAAGAGCCATGCCAGCTACTATTTCGAAACTAAGAAGTGAGACTACTGCGCGAGCTGCACTAATTAATGCAAATTTATTATAGCTTGCAAGACCTGCTGCAAGTGGAGAGAAGACGCAAACTGAAGCAACACCAGCGATGTATAAAATACCAACATTTATATCTGAGAGAATCGGACGTAATGTATGTCCAAAAATTTCAAACTCAGGCAAAAATGGCACAGGTGCAAGCGCTGCAAATGCGGCAATGGCTGATATTAGTGGAGCTATTAAAAAGATAAATTTATTCGTATTTGCTGGCACGATGTCCTCTTTTGTAAAGAGTTTTATCATATCAGCTACTATCTGTAAAATTCCAGCTGGCCCTACCATATCAGGTCCCACGCGGCGCTGCATGTAGGCTAATACTTTTCTTTCAGCGTAAGTTGCCAGTCCTGCAAGGCTTGCCATGACGGCTAAGATGACCACGGCTTTAATGATAGTGCTTAGCACAAAAAATAGTGTTTCACTCATCTTTTGCCTTTATGATTTTAACTGCGGCGTAGCTTTTGCCATTAAATATAACCCCCACATCAAGTTTGTCGTCATAATCGCCTAAATACGCAGCGACTCCGCCAAGCTCGCTATCAAGCTCCACGCAAATGGCAAGCTTGTGCCTATCTTTTTCTAAAATAATCGCTTCATTTTGTGAAATTTCAAATTTAGCCATAAATTCGCTACTTGCATAAAGCTTCGCTCTTTTAGCTATTTGAGTGGCATAGTTTGCAAAAAATGATGGCAAATTTATAGGATTTGCAAGACTTATAAGTACTTCGTCGTCTTTTAAATTTATACTCTTGCTATCTTTTAAAAGTGGCTCTATATCATCATTTGGTGTAAAATTTGAAATTTCAAGCTTATATCCTCTGTGACTTGTTCCGTCGTTTGCGTAAAAATTTTCTAAATCATCAAATTTAATGCCTTTGTAACCCTTTTCTTTTGGTAAATTTGGCGTGTAATCAATCGTATTTTTAGCCATTAACCCAAGTGCGTTTGCAATATCGTTTAGAAAATAACCTTTGTGCGGTATCGCCACATTTGTTGGCACTAAGGCGTTATGTATGTTTGTAAATGTGCCTTCTTGCTGATTTAGCGCACTAGCATCGATATCGCCTTCAAAAATGCTAAATTTATAATCACCATTTTCGTTATAGCCAAGCGTCTTGCCAGGCTTTTTCTCGCTTGTAAGAGTGCAAATTTTAGCAACGCCAAGTGAGTTTGTGCGTGGTGGTATTAGCATCACACGAAAAGGCGTAGCTCTTGCGATCACTCCAGTAAGTGCTGCTAGTAAATTCGCATTTTCATCCGTGTAAAAATCGCTTCCTAAAATGAGCGTAAAATTGCTTTTGCCCTCACTTAAGGCCGGTACATCTAAACCAAAATTTTCATCAAAATTTTCAAGTTTTGATGTAAGTGCGCTAGGTAAATTTTCACCCCAGTTTTTAAGTATAAAAAGTAAAATTTGCTCTAATTTTCCAGCTTCATGCGTTACGTAGATAAAATTTTTAGAATATTTTTTAACGATCTCATCGGCTATGTGATGAAAGTAAATTCCAGCTGCCTTATTCATTTTTAAAGCGTTATTTAACTTAAAGCTTGTCACTGGGCTTTCGTGTCTTAAGAAACTGCCAGCACTGATGATAAAATCGCTATTTTTAATATCTGTATAGTCTGCGTTATATGAGCTAAGCCCACTAAATTCGCTAAATTTATTTAAAAATTTTTGATAATTTAGCGCCTCATTGTTTATTAGATTTAGATCAAATTTCTCTCTTAAACGCTCTAAAATAAGGGCCTCTTCGTTTGTGATGAAGCTATTAAATTTTATATTTTTGATCGCGCCATTTTTAATATTTAAAACAATCTCTTCAAATTTCTCTTCATTTTTACAGGCAAGCTCGTTGTGAAAGTCATAGCCAAACCTGGCTGCCCCACTTATTTCGCCAAATGTAAAATCATTGCTGACGCGGTAAATTTGCTTACTTCTATCGCTAGTGCTCTTTTCTTTTACATCATAGTAAATTAGCTCGCAGTCGCTTTGATGTGGATTTGCTGCTGGGATAGGGTTTAGCTCCCAGATATTTGTGCTATATTGAAAATGCGAACTAATAAGTGCTCCAGTAGGACAAACGCTGATACACTCGCCACAAAATGAGCAGTCAAGACTCTCGCCCACGCTTGGACCTATTAGGCTTTTTTGCATCTTACTAAAAACTGCGTAGGCATCTTTTGGCATACTCTCTTTTAGCTCTTTTGGCACTTCAACGCCCCTTGGTACGGTCTTTAGCGCACTCTCGCCGATCCTATCTTTACAAACAGTGACACATCTTTCGCAGACTATGCAAAGAGCTGGATCGTAGTTGATTAGCCCCCATTTTTTATGTGGTTTGTGCGTGTCAGCGATGGCAAATTTTTGTTCATTTACTTTTAGATGCGTGGTTAAATTTTGTAGTTCACATTCGCCGCTTTTGTCACAAACGCCACATTGAATCGGATGATTTACGCAGTAAGTCTGCATGATCGCATTTCGCTCGGCAGCGATTTCTGGCGTGTTTGTATAAATTTGCATATCCTCTTTTGCTTTGGCATTACAGCTATAAACTACTTTGCCATTTGCCTCGACCATGCAAAGCCTACAAGCAAGAGTTGGTGAGCAGCCACTAAGATAGCAAAGAGCTGGGATATAAATTCCATTTGCTCTTGCGATACTTAGGATGCTCTCGCCTTCATCTGCTTCTAAAATTTGATCATTTATGCTTATTTTCATTTATTAACTACTACTTGCTTAAATGCGTATCCATCAAAATCTTTTGCGCCAAATATCGCAACTGTGCCTTTTAGCGAATGGTCTAGTTTAAATTTTGCCCTCACGCTAAAATCTTTTGCTTTAAGCTCTAGTATATCGCCATCTTTTGCCTTTGCCACTATGCCAAACTGCACGCCGCCTACGATCTCGTCACTTGCGTTTTTGTTTAGATAGACGACCGCTCCGTCAAAATTTTCAAGCTCTTTTAGCTCGTCTATTTTGTGATAATCATTAAATTCTTTCCTGCAACCACCAGCCAAAACGACATTTTTGCCTAAAATTTCAAGTAGCCAAAAGATCGCATCTTTGTCTGGATGAGTAAAAAATGAATCATCAATAACGATGTTTTTAACGTCCTTTATCCACTCGCCTAGCTCTTCAAATTCCTCTTCACCAACATTGCACTCGCCACTTATCAGCCCATCATCAAGCTCGCTAAAAAACTCATCGCAAGATAAATTTGCGTATTTGCAAAGAAGAGCCAAGACGTAGCTTATTGAGCCTATTTCGCAGCGGATTAAATTTTCACCGCCAAGCTCGCTATCTTCGATGCAAGAGATATATTTAAACTCGGACTCTTTTATCTTTTTTGCTAAATTTTTATCGCTCAAGCTTAGCAAATTTGCGATACTTAAGCTTTTGCCTGCTATTAAATCATTAAATTTCATATCTTGCCCTTTTTTATGGTTAATACCCAATCAACTTGGTTAAATTTAAGTGAGTTCATCACTTCGCAGTTTAGATTATAGGCCAAATTTACAGCCTTTGTCACACCACTAAAATCGCCTATCTCAAATAAAAATATAATCACTTCGCCAGCCTCGCTAGCCTTTATCTGCTGTCCAAGAGCGCTCAAAAATTCACTCTTTAAGTGCCTAAGATCGACCCTTCTCATCTATCAACCTCGCCTAAGATGATATTTGTGCTACCAATTATCGTAGCGACATCAGCAACGTACTGGCCTACTAATAAATCTTCATAAATAGCGCAGTGCCAAAAGCTTGGCGTGCGAATTTTTAGGCGGTACGGGCTTGCGCTGCCGTCTGAGTTTATATAAATTCCAAGCTCGCCCTTTGGTGACTCACTAGCGAAGTAAATTTCGCCCTTTGGAGGTTTTAGCCCCTGAGTTATTAGCACAAAATGCTGCATTAGTGAGTAGTTTTGGCTCATTATCTGCTCTTTTGAAGCACTCACGTAATCTGGCGCGTCGGCGATGATGGCGGGGCTGCTTGTTTGATACTTGCTAACACACTGCTTTAAAATTTTCACGCACTCGCGCATCTCTTTCATGTAAAGCAGATACCTTGCGTAGCAGTCGCCGTGTGTCGCATAAGGCACGTCAAATTCTAGCTCATCATAGATGAGATATGGCTCCTCTTTTCTGATATCCCTTGCGACTCCGCTTGCTCTTAGCATGACGCCAGAGCAGCCGCTACTAAGGGCTAACTCTTTGCTAATTACGCCCACATCAACAAGTCTTGCTTGCCAAATTCTATTTTCACTTAGCAGATCTTCATAAAGTGTGATGTCGCTTGGAAATTTTTTGCAAAATTTAAGCAGCTCCTCGTACCAGCCATCAGGTAGATCAAGCGGCACGCCACCGATCCTTATCGAGCTATGTGTTAGCCTTGCGCCGCAGTATTTTTCTATTAGATCAAGGACGTATTCGCGCTCTCTAAATGCATATAAAAAGACGCTCATTGCCCCCACATCAAGGGCATGTGTGGCTAAAAATAAAAGATGCGAGCTTATGCGGTTTAACTCCAAAAGCATCACTCTAATAATCTGCGCACGGCGAGGCACTTCTATGGCGCAAAGCTTCTCCACAGCCGCGCAAAATGCGTAGTTATTCGCACTTGATGCGATGTAATCGACCCTGTCAGTTACTGGGATAAATTCCTGATAGGTCATATTTTCAGCCATCTTTTCAACGCCTCTGTGCATAAAGCCAACCTCTGGCATAGCGCGCACGACCTTTTCGCCGTCAAGCTCAAGCACAAGCTTTAGCTGACCATGTGCGCTTGGGTGTTGTGGGCCAAAATTTAGTATCATCTTGCCGTCATTTTGCTCAAATTCTAAATTTTCAAAAAATGGTTTTAAGCGGTTTGGTGCCTGGCTCAAGGTCTTTCCTTTACTATCTGGCTTTGGTTAAATTTAGCCTTTTTGACAAATCTCACGCCGCCTTCTTCTTGATACTCGTACTCTTCATTTTCGTCAAACACACGTGAAAAGCCAAAGGTATCTTTCTCATCGACAAAGGCTGGGTCGCGGTTCTCTTCGCCGATCTGCTCTCTAAACTCACTCCCAAAAATTTTATCCACCTCGTACCATTTGGCAGCCTCGTCGCCAACTAGCGGATAGCTCTTTAAAAGCGGATGCGAGTGCCAGTCATCAGGCATTATAAGACGCTTTAAATTTGGATGATCTTTGATTAAAACGCCACTTAGATCATACATCTCACGCTCCGCCCAGTTTGCGCTTTTATAAAGCTTGCAAACGCTTTTTAGCATTTCGTCCTTTTTGACAAAGCATTTTACTCGCGTGCGCCTATTTTTGCTAACACTTAAAAGCTGATAAAAGACCTCGTATCCGCCTTTTTGAGCTATATAATCAATCGCCGCAAGCTCACAAAGCTGCTCGTAGCCAAAGTTTTTTAACGCTTCAAGCGCTTTAAAATTTTCACTAGAATTTACGTAGAGAACAAGTTGGTCAAACTCCACGTAGCTAGATAAAATTTGCACTCCGCTTTGCTCTAAAATAGCCAGCTCTTCGTCAAATTTAGAGCCTATTGCTGCTTCTTTTGGCGTCTGCTTGGCGATATAAAATTTCTCGCTGTAGTACTGCTTTTTTTGCAGGTCGTTTTTTGGCTTATACTCTCTCATATATCTAGCTTTCTTGGCTTTTGCGCCCTAAATGCACTTTGTTTTCTTATCTTTTTTTGAAGCATCATAAGTGCATACTGAAGTGTCTCTGGGCGCGGGGCGCAGCCTGGGATGTAGATATCGACAGGGATTATGCGATCGACACCTTGAACGGTTGAATAGGTGTTAAACATACCACCAGTGTTTGCGCAGCTACCCATCGAGATGACCCACTTTGGCTCAGGCATCTGGTCGTAAAGGCGCCTTGTAAATTCAGCGTGCTTTTTAGTTAGCGTGCCAGCTATAATCATCACCTCAGAGTGTCTTGGACTAGCGCGAAATATAGTGCCAAATCTATCAAAGTCATATCTGCTAGCGCCACTTGCCATCATCTCGATCGCACAGCATGCAAGCCCGTAGCTAAGCGCCCAAAGCGAGTTGCTCCTGCCCCACTGCACGAGCTTATCAACGGTTGTTAAAACTACTGGCAAACCGCCATTTGCAGCGTAGTTTATCTGATGCTTTGCCATTTAAAGACTCCTTTTTGCCAAGCGTAGGCAAAGCCGATGAGTAAGATCGCCACAAAAAGCAGCATCTCGATGAGCCCAAATAGCCCAAGCAGCCTAAAATCCACCGCCCACGGATACATAAAAATGACCTCAACGTCAAATAAAATAAATAAAATTCCATAAAAAAAGTAGTGGATATTTATCTTATTTGGCTGTTTTACGGTGGTTGGACCACACTCATAAAAGCCAAGTTTTAAGCGCTCGGTATTGTGGTTGGCTAATTTTTTACTTATTTTTGAAGATAAGAATGTTATTAAACAAAATGAACAAGTCGCTAGTAAAAGTATGATAAATGCACCAAAATAGGTGCTTTCAAGCTCTGAATGTGACATACTTTGCCTTTTTTAATTTTTAAGATTCTACTAAATTTAAATTTATTTGAGCTTGAAACGGCTTAAGAGTAGGGCGAGTATTGTGCTTTTGTGTAAAAATTACTCCTATTTTATCTTCTCGACCGCATCCTTTGCAGCACTTATTCGCTCGCCCTCGTCTAGTTCACGCACAAAGCCATCTTTTACCAAAATGATCCTAGTTGCTACATCAAAGTAACTATCATCGTGGCTAACAGCGATTATGCTTATGCCCTTACTTTGTAAAAATGGCAAAATTTCTTTATAAAATTTTCGTTTAAAGAGCGGATCTTGATCGGCCGCCCATTCATCTAGGATAAGGATAGAGCGGTGCTCTAAGATGGCTATTAAAAGACTTAGACGCTTTCGCTGGCCAGTTGAGAGTTGCGTGGTACTAAGCTTATTATCTATGACACTTACTTTTTTGTCGATCTCAAGCAAGGCTAAAAGCTCGTCTATTTCGCTTTGGCTAGCAAAGCCATTATGAGAGAGCGTTTGCGAAAATAGATAAAAATCAGCAAAAATAGTGCTAATCTTTGCCTGGTAGCTTTGTAAATTTGCCTCATCTATCTTTGTGCTATCAAGGTAAATTTCGCCACTACTTGGGCGTATTAGCCCGCAAAGTAAATTTATAAGCGTACTTTTACCACTACCATTTTTACCAATGATAAATGTTATCTCACCGCGTTTGATCTCTAAATTTACGTCTTTTAGGCTAAATTTGCCGTGGGCGTAGTTGAAATTTATATCTTTTAGCTTTATGTTTTGCCAATTATCGCTTAGACTATCGTCAAATTTAAAGCCTTCCTTAAATTTATTTAGATTTAAACTCATGATCTTTTCTAAACTCACTTTTGCGCTAAGTGTAGCTGGTATGGAGCCAACCATGCTCATAAATGAGCCTCTTAAAAATAGTATCGTAAGACTTATGCTTAGTGCTGTTTGCAGGCTCGCCCAGTCAAATGCCACGCACAAAAATACACAAAGTCCAACTGAGCCAAGCAGCATAATGTTTGTAAAATTATCGCTTAATGCGTGATAAATATCGGCCTTTACCATATTTTGGCGTTTTTTATCGCCTGTAAAATTTAACTCATCAAAGCAGACACTTGCCCTTGCTCTATTTAAACTAAGCTCTCTATGCCCCTCTACGATGTCGTCGTAGTGCTTTTGCAATGCGTCATCTTGAACTCTAGAATGCTTAAAATAAAGATGAATTTTTTTCATAAAAAGCGTATTTATAAAAAGAGTCGCACCGATCCAAATGGACAAAAAGATAAAAATTTTTGGAGCGATTACACAAAGATAGATGCTGGCACAGATGATAAAAACCAAGCTTTGTATAAAGCCAGTAGCGCTCATAAAAGCAAATGTGATCGTTTTTATGTCATTATTTAGGCTAGCTATGATCTTTGCCTTGCCGATCTCGTTTATCACGCTATTTGGCGTATCTAAAATTTGCTTTACACTTTGATATCTTAGCTCGTAGATAAATTTATGCCCAAAATTTGTAAGCGATATATTTGCTGCGATGGCGCTTGCAAAAAATAAGAGCAAAACCACTATAAATTTAACCGCTAAAAAGGTGTCAAATTCTTTTAAGCTTACAAGCTCATTATTTATAAATGAAAGGGTCCAGACGCCAAGCCCGCTAAATACGAGTGTTAATAATACTATTTTAGAAATTTGATAGATGTTTTTTTTAATTAAATTTGCAAGCATTACATCGCAGTTCGTGGCTGAATGATATTTGGCTCATACTTTTGTTCAGTATTTTCGCTCATTATACGAAGCACCTTGCTTCGTTTTATCTTAGCGTCATCCTTAAATATCGCACGAACTTTGTCCATACCAGCGTAAAAATCACGCATAAGCACGATGCAGATATATTTGCCAAAAAATGTCGGCTTAATAATGCCATTTTCTTCATATACTGCATTTACAAGCTTAAGCAAGCTAAGCTCCATAAATAAGGCTTTGTTAATGTTTGTGCTATTTTCATCGTTATATCTTTTAATATCAACCCCGCCATCAAAAAGCCTTGTTAAAAACGTGTATTTAAGTCTCTCTTTCTTGCTAAAACCACATTTTGCGATGACTGGGCTTTGTCTATTTTTTATCCTTTTGCCGTATTCAAGTAGATTAAATGCGTTTATTACAAGCTCACCGTTAAGAAAGCTAAATGCCCCGCTACCAACGCCTAGATACTCTAAATTTGAACCAACATATTCGTCGCGAAGGTCGGCACTTTTTTCATTTGAAAACGCCCAAGCGTTGCTTTGTTTGTAGTTACTTTTGCTAAATTCTTCAGTGATTATCTCATAAAATTCACGCTCATTATCTACGTTTGAAACACCAAGCGAGCGAGCTATATTCTCTCTTGTTAGCTCTGATTTCATGAGTGGATAGAAGGTGATTTGTTGTGGAGAGATCGATTTTGCAGTATTTATGTCGTTTATGAGCTGCTCTTTTGTTTGATTTGGCAGGTTAAAGATGAGATCGAGGCTAATGACTGGGATCTTACCAAGAGCAAGCTCAAGCTTTCTTTTTATCTCCTTGGCTGAGCCAAATTTTTCATATCTGCCAACTCTTTTTAACGTTTCATCATCAAAGCTTTGTACGCCAACGCTTAGTCGATCTATTAATCCATCAAATCTAGCTAAACTCTCGGGTGAGATGTGATTTGGATCGCTTTCTGCTGAAATTTCATCTATACTAAAAAGCTCTTTTGCAAGTTTAAGTGTCTTTTCAAGCTCAGGCTCATTTATAAGCGTTGTGCCACCACCAACATAAAGTGAATCAAAGTCAAATCCAGCCTCTTTAACCTGCCTCATCTCCTCACGTAAATTTTCAAAGTAAATTTTTGCAAGCTCTTGTTCATAGTGGTACTTATGAAACGAGCAATACGGGCAAAATGTGTGACAAAATGGTACATGTGCGTAGAGCATATACTTTTTGTCTTTTTTGGGAGTTTTGGTGTAGGCTGTGGTTAAAATGTCTATATTAAATTCATTATATAGTGATCTTTGAATAGAATTATGAGCGTAATTTACGGCAAAATTCTCGACAATATTTTTAAATATCATAACTAATCGCCTTAAATAAGTTTGGTTTTAAATTTATGTGTTAGGATAGCTAACTTTTAATAAATTTAGCCTTGTGCTAAAGAAATTTTTAGCTTAGCCACATAAATTTGGCCTATAAATTTTATTTTTTAAATCTATAAATTTCACATATCGATCAAATTTTAGCCCCAAAGCTTAAGGAAGTTACTCCTTAGATCTTGAGATGATCTTACTCGAGTCAAGCTCAAATTTTATTTCATATTTTGTCTCTAAATAATAAAACTTTCCTAATGTTGAGATGGTTTTGAAGTTATAACTCTACCTAGCTTGTTTTCAATGTACAATGTTTCTACTCTATTTTGTTAACTTGCTCGCTAAAAATATTAAAAATAATTAAAACGCTAATTTATTTTTTTACTTCATAATTGCCGAAAAATTTCTTTATAGTATCATTTTCATCCCTAAACATTATTTTTTTAGTTTTTATGAGATACAGGAAATAACAGTTTCTTATTAAAAATATTATAGTGCCAGAAAAAACAAGAAAGTAGCTCAATATTGGATCATAGACAACATTATCATATGAATTTAAAAAAAGTATTCCAAAGAAATAGATGCAACAAAATGCACTATCTATATTGGTAAGACTATATTCTATTGCTTTTTTGCAAGATATTTGTACTAAAAAGAATCCTAAACTAAATTGTGCAACCATAAATACAAATGTTTGATCAATTAAAATAGGATCATATTTTTTGGCATTGAAAATATATAAACCAAAACTATTAAAAACATATAAACAAATAAAACACCCAAGGAGTCTTTTGTTTCTTTTGCTATATAGTTTTCTGTATTATAGTTCATTTTACGAAAACGATAAGCAACGGCCGACAGTAAAAAGAATAACATTGCTATGCACATGCCGGAGAAAAAATAATACTTAGAAATATTTTCAGTCACATATCCATTTTTTAAAGAAGTTATTAAATTAGCATCTACCACAAATGCATACTTTGGATTTTCTGACTGGAATCTTATTTGCAATAAAATAGTCATAAAAACACCAAGTGAAATAAAATATCTATATGTTCCAAAAAATAAAACCCTTAAGTAAAACACCTTATGTCTCCAATATTGATTTATATTAGATTATACTACATAATTCTCTTGATAGTTCAAACTTCATATACTCTATTAAATTTATAAATTTGGTTATCCAAGCACCTTTGCGATTTCGCTCCAGCCCAAATTCTCAGCAAATTCAGCTGCCGTTTTGCCACTTTTTGTGCGGGCATTTTTATCAGCACCGTTTTCTAGTAAAAGATTTACAAGATTTAAATTTCCTGCGATCGCCTCGTTGTGAAGCTGCGTATAACCAAACTCATCAGCGTCTGTGACCATATTTGGGTGCTCTTTTATATATTGCTTTACTTGCTCATATGTATTTTTGCTCATTGGATGCTCTATCAAATTTTCAGGGTGCTCTTTTTGCTCGTAAACTACCAAAATATTGTTAAAATCGCCAAAATCAAGCCCCCACTCTTTATCGTGCTCTTTTAGCTCTTTCTTTTGCATGCGTGAGCGCATCGCCTGCACGCTAAATCCGCCGTATGCGCGTCCATCTATCGAAAAGAGCCAGTCACTCATCTCGTCTATCTTTGCGCTTATTTGGTCGCCTAATTTCACGTTTTGCACGCTATCTGGCTCATTTACGAGCGTGCCATATATCGTTTCGCCGTCAAATTCCACATCGTCTATCCACATGTGTTCACCGACTTCTTCGCCATTTACGACATCTAAGAAGCAAATTTTTACCATTGCATAGTCAAGCATAGGTACGATCCTGCGGCGCTCCCAGTAAACCTCACGCCAAAAATATCTAAAGCTCTCACGAGCTTGCTCAAATGCGCGCTGCATATAGTCTTCGTCGCTACTTACAAAATAGATTGGCATTTGCTTACCAAGATCGATTTGTTTACCGAGAATTTTCTTAAAAAAGCTCATTTTTTGTCCTTATTTTTCATTTTAGATAGATCAAATTTGAATGCAAAATGATAAGATAGATTTCACTCATAAATCCGACAAATTTTAAATCCAAAAATTACGTAATGATTTCAAAATTTAGCCTACCAACTTCAAATTTAAACAAAAATGTCGTGAGATGGATTTAAATGTTACGACTAAAAATTAAGCGTGCGCTAGGCATACAGCCTGCGGAGTGAAAATTTTTCTAGCTCATTTAAAGGCACTCACGAGAGGCCGTTACTTTAGGTTTTTAAAGCTTATCGGAAGTTCTAAATTTAACCCCCTAACCAGCTTTATGCACTCCTGCAAGTCATCTATACTTTTGCTTGTTACTCTGATCTCTTCGCCCCTGATCTGCGCGTTCACCTTGATCTTTGAGTCTTTGATCGCTTTTGTGATCTTTTTTGAGTTTTCAGCGTCAAGTGTGTCGTTTAGCTTTAGTATCGCCTTTAAATTTCCACCACTTGCTGGCTCTCTTTTTGTCTCTGTGATCGCAACTGGTGGGATGTTGCGCTTGATGAGCTTTGAGATCACGATGTCTTTTAGTGCGTCGATCTTGTTGTCGCTTGAGCTAAGAATCGTGATAAATTTTTCTTTTTCGTTTAGCTCGACTTCAGCTGCAAGCCCCTTAAAGTCATACCTTGCTGCGATCTCTTTTTTTGCCGTCTCAAGAGCGTTTTTGACCTCCATCATATCGACCTCGGCACTTATATCAAAACTATGCTCAGTTGCCATTTTTATCCTTTCAAATTTATTTAAATAGCCCTTTGATCTTCTCAAGAAGTGACTTTTTGCCAGTCTCTTCTTGCTTTATCGCCTCGCCAATCTGCTGCACCGCGGTCTGTGCGTAGATGATAGCGCCTTTTGGATCGCAGTTAAAGAGGTTTGAATATGAGCTTGATTTGTTTAGATCAAGTGGATTTGGCTCCACGACCTCAGTGGCCTCAAGCAGGCCTGTTTCTAGCTCGCATGCGTAGTTTAGCGCATCTAAAAATGCAGGTAAATTTTGCGCGTAAAAACCATCAACCGCCTCTTTTATCTCGCCACCTGCTTCATAGTCAGCCTTTAGTTTAGCTACGTTTTTAGCACTCACATAAGCACCACAGCAGTAGTTTTCGGTGATCTCATTGTAAATTTCGCCACTAAATTTATCCAAAAACTTACTTGGTAAAATTTCTCGCCAGTTGCTAATATAGTTTTTAAATTTCTCATTTTGTCGCGCCAAAGAGCTTAGCGCTGTGCCCCGAGTGTAGAAATATTTTCTAAAAAATCCTTGTGTGACGGCGATACAAAAGCCGTGAGTTTTGTTAAAAATTTCATCGTCTTTATACTGCAACGCAGCACTTAGCGTATCTTTGTACTTTTGCGCGTAAAATTCCTCTACGCCAGCCTTACTAGCAAGCGCTAAAACCTCGTCAAATTTACCAGCCCTTGCAAGCTCAAGTGCCTCAAAATACCACTTTGAAATTTCATCTTCGCTAATAGCGTGATAGCTTATATCATAGCCCATTACTTGCTCTCATTGATGAAATTTTCGATGTTTGCGACGATCTTTGTGATGAGCGTCTTTCTAGCCTCCAAGCTGCCCCATGCCACGTGTGGCGTGATGAGTAGATTTGACTTCTTTTTTACATTTAAAAATGGGCTATTTTTGCTCATTGGCTCGCTCTCCAAAACGTCCGTACCAAAGCGTAAATTTCTCTCGTCTATCGCCCTTGCCATCGCCGCTTCGTCCACTATGCCACCACGTCCTAAATTTAGTACTATTGCCTCATTTTTTAGCAAATTTATCTCATTTGCACCCAGTAAATTTCTAGTTTTTTCATTTAGTGGTGCATGGATGCTGATGATGTCGCTACTTCTTAGTAGCTCGTCTAAGCTTTTTTGCTTAAATTCGCTATTTTTATTTGCTCCGCTTGTCGAGTAATAGCTCACGTTTGCGCCAAATGCACGCGCCACTGACGCCACGCTGCGTCCTATCTCGCCAAGCCCGATGATGCCAAATTCTTTGCCAGCGATCTCGCTGATGTCTGCGCCAAGATAGGTGAAAATTTCGCTCTTCACCCACTCGCCACTTTTTACGTAGCGATCATAAAATTTGATGTGATTTGTTAGCTCAAAAAGCATGGCAAAAGTATGCTGCACTACGCTTGCGGTTGAGTAGCCAGCAACGTTTTTAACAGCTATATTTTTAACTTTTGCATGCTCTAGATCGACATTATTCATCCCAGTTGCGCTTATGCAGATAAGCTTTAAATTTAGCGCATCCATCACAACTTTATCGATGATGACCTTGTTTGTAATGACCACATCAACGCCCTTTAGACGAGGCACGACCTCTTCACTTTTAGTTTTTTGATAGCTAATAAACTCGCCAAATTTCTTAAAAACACTAAGATCTACGTTCTCTCCCAGCGTGGCCGCGTCCAAACAAACGATCTTCATCTTTAGTCCTTAATGAAATGTCCTACAAATTTAGAGTAGTTATCTAAAATTTTGCCGCCCTTTCTATATCCAAGCGCGCACGCCTCATAAGCGTAAAATACGCCAGCTTGGTAGTTATCACCTCTTTCATCTTGATTAAACTCGTAAAATTCTTGATAGATAGCTTTATTTGAGTCGTATTCGCCGTCATTACTTGCTATTTGTGCGCCGTTTTCATCGTGTATCGAGACGTTTGCGCCCTCTCTGCCAAATACCGGCTTTTTCACATATTTTTTACCTTTTAGTGGCTCATTTGAGGTCTCAAGTAAGAGTGGATGATTTGGATAAAGATCCCAAAGAATTTTTAAAATTCCCTTGCTTTGGAAAAGTAGCGTGTAGGCTGGATTTATGATAATGGCTTTTTGGTTTTTGATGATATTTGAAAGTATGAGTGCTAGCTCGCCCTCATCGATCGCTATGCTCTCCCAAGGCACAAGCTTAAACCAGTACTCGAAATTTTCATCACCTTTAAAAATGCCCTCATCATCGTTAAAAACGACCTCATCAACGTAGGCAAAGTCGGTTTTAAAGCCGGCTTCTTTTGCGATGTATTGTAGTAATTTCACGGTTTGCTCATCCTCGATACTGCCAGCGATAGAGCTAAATAGTATCCCCCAGCCCTCGTAAACATCATCAAAATTTACATTATCGTCGCCAAGCGTGATAAGGCGTTTAAAATTTTGCTTTAGAGCTTCGTAAAGGTTATTAAATTGTTCTGCTTCATCCATATGATTTAGTTTTAGCATCGCCCACTGGATGATCGCCGTCTCAAAAACTGCCGTTGGCGTGTCGGCGTTAAATTCGATCAGTTTTATCGGCTTGCCATCAAGCCCACCTGCTAGATCAAACCTGCCGTAAAGGTGCCAGTGAACGTCATTTTCCCAGCTATTTTTGATACTATCAACGAGATTAAACGGTATGCCTATCTCGTGAAAAAGGTTGTTGTCAATGACGTGCTGAGCGGCATTTACATACATATCGTATAGCTCATTTGCCGCCTCATAATAAGCATCCGCTTCACTTGCTTTTACCTGCACGATCTCATCTGCGATATATGAGCTGTTATCGTTATCTGTATGCCACGCAAAGCCGATTTTCTCCATAAATTCGTTATTTAATGGCGTAATTTTTCTTAAATTTATCATTTTTCAGCCTCCAAAGCTTGATGAGCTAGAGCTTGATTTTGAGCCACCACCGAAAAATCCACTCTTACCGCCACTGCTTCTTGCAGCAGAATTTGCTGCTTTTTGCTTATTAAAGCTATCAACGCTTCTTGTGTATGCGCTTGGATTTTTGTAAGAATTTTGGCGAGTAGCTTGGAAATTTTGATTTCCAAAAAGCTTGCTACCTATCCAGCTACCAAGTATCGCGCCAGCAGCTGAGGCAAGTATCGTCTCACCAAGGCTTAGACTGCCGCTACTTAGCTGTGCGTCACTCGTTTTTGTTAAATTTGAAGTGCCATTGTCGATATTTGCATTTGCTTGAGCTAGGAGCTTATCGATCTCGTCTTTGCTTAGCACACGCTCAGTGCCGTTGATATCTTTTAACACGACTCTAGTTTCAGTACTTGGATACTCTTCTAAAATTTTATAAACTCCAGGTGCGCTCTCTTCGATGATGACAAAGGCACCGTTTTTTTGCGCAACTTCATTTAGTGCGTTTTCATCACCGCCATTGTTACTGCCACAACCAGCAAGGCCAGCCATAACGATCGCACCAAATCCGCCTACCGCAGCATAAGTAGCTATTTTTTTAATGTGTTTCATATCTCTCCTATCAACTCTTTTAAATTTTTATGTCTTCTAACAAGTATCACGCCTCGTTTAAATTTGATAAATTTGGAGTGATGTATCGCTTTTATTATCTTTTCACTGGCTTTTTTCGTTGCCTTTGGCTTTAGATTTAGCTCCTTTAAAAATTCACTTAAATTTATCCATTTTGACTCATTTTCTATCTCCGCCTCTATCGCTTCGTTATTTGGCATATCGTCATTTTTTTGTGCTAAAAGCGGCCTTTGCATAGCATTTAGAAACTGCATGAGTTTCTCATCTCTGTCCTTATAAATTTGCAAAATTTCATTTTTTCGCTCGATTAGCATCTGCTCTTTTTCTTTAAAAAGCCTATCTTTATCGGCTTGCAAGTTTAAATTTAAGCTCTTTAGCTCGCTTAACTCATTTAGCAAATAATTTACAAACTCATCATTTTGGGATTTAGTTTTTGTGCTTTTTGGAGCGGATTTTGTGGCCTTTTCGCTACTTGGTTTCTCATCAAGGATGACAAATTTTGTGCCATTTTCAATGACTGTATTTATCGAACCACGGCGGATTCTATTATAGACTGCTTCTTTTGTTATGCCTAAAATTTCTGCAGCTTCGTTTATAGCTAGCTTTTGCATCGAATTTCCGTTTAAAATAAAATAAAAAATTTGCTTTGATTATAAAAAAATAAGGCTAAAAGAAGAGTTAAACAAAGAGAGCAAAGCCCTCTTTGTCTTGGTTTTAGAGTCTTGACTCGTAGCGTCTAAGCATATAAAGACGTTTAAGCATTTTCTTGCGAGCTGCAATTTTTTGTTTCTTGCGGATCTCAGTTTTAGGCTCAAAGAAGCGTCTAGCTCTTGCTTCAGTTACTACTAAGTTACGGTCAGTTTGTTTCTTAAACTTTCTGTAACCCTCGTCAAATGACTCGTTAGGATGTACCTTAATACCAGGCAACGTCCTCACCACCTTTCAGATTAAAATAAGCCATGAGTATAGTTTAATTTTCATAAATTTAAGCTTTTAACTATTTTTTTTTAAAACTCTTTTAATGCCATAAGCTTTATAATCATAAAATTTCAAAAAAGGCTTATTATGTCAAAGGAATTTCATCTTAGCTACGCCAAGAGGCGTTACATTTTTTTCGCCTGTATCACGCTATTTGTCTTTGTTTTGCCATTTATCAGGGTAAATGATGCACAGTTATTTTTGCTAAGTTTTGATAAAAGTAGAGTTGATCTATTTTTTACAAAATTTGATATGCAAGAGCTTTATTTGTTGCCATTTTTATTTATCATTTTATTCTTAAGCATATTTTTTCTAACGACACTTGCAGGGCGTGTTTGGTGCGGTTGGAGCTGTCCGCAAACTATTTTTAGAACGATATTTCGTGACCTTTTGCAAACTAAAATTTTAAAGATCAGAAAAAATATCCAAAATAAACAAAATGAGCCAAAAGGACAAATTTTAAAGCGTGCTTTAGCAGTTGGAATTTGGTGTGTTTTAGCTCTTATTATTTCGGCAAATTTTTTATGGTATTTTGTACCACCGCTTGATTTTTTTGCTTATTTAAAAGAGCCAAGTGAGCACGGAGTTTTACTTGCATTTTGGCTTGTTATAGCTATTTGGTTAGTTTATGATGTCATCATTTTAAAAGAAAATTTTTGCATCTATGTCTGTCCTTACGCTAGGGTGCAATCAGTGATGTTTGATAACGACACTATCCAAGTTATTTACAACCAAAAAAGAGGCGGCGTAATCTATAACGGAAAAGAGAAATTTAAAAAGCCAAAAGAAGAGGGTGCGCTATGTACTGGCTGCGAGGCATGCGTGAGGATATGCCCAACGCACATTGATATAAGAAAAGGTATGCAGCTTGAATGTATAAATTGTCTAGAGTGTAGCGATACTTGTGCTAAAGTGATGAAGCATTTTGATGAAAGCTCGCTTATTGAGTGGAGAAGTATAAATTCTATAAAAGAGCAAAAAAGAGTCAAAATTTTACGCTTTAGAACGGTTGCTTATCTCGTTATTTTGGGCATTGTTTTGACAGCTGGGGCATTGATGAGTGGCAAAAAAGAAAGTATGCTTTTAAACATAAATAGAACAAGTGAGCTTTATAAAATTTTAGGCGAAAATGAAGTCGAAAATTCTTACGTATTTTTGGTGCAAAATACACAAAATAAAGAGCATGCCTTTTACTTTGAAGTAGATGATAAGAATATAGAAATTTCTCGCCCAAATAAGCCATTTATATTAAAAGCTGGCGCAAAGCAACGAGTCATTGTCACGTTAAAATCAAAAAATGAAAATTTAAGCGATAAAGATCTTTTAAAACATATAAATATAAAAGCTTACGCCACTGACGAGCCAGCTATTAGCGTGCAAAGGCAAAGTACTTTTATCTATCCTAAAAGATGATAAAATGGCAAAAAATTAACAGGAAGCAAGATGGCGATCTCAGAAAAGGGTAAAAAAAGATACGAACTTATTGTAAAAACAGCACTTGAGCTATTTTTAGAAAAAGGATACGAAAAGACAAGCTTAAGCGATATTGTAGCGATAAGTGGCGGATCACTTTCTAGCATTTACACGTTTTTTGAGAACAAAGAGGAGCTTTTTGAGGCGATCGTTGAGCAAGAGATAGATAGCCTTATAAAAGAGATCGATGAGAAAATAGATCTTAAAATTTCCCACAGCTTGGAGGAATTTTTAACCAAATTTGCAACCATAATATTTTCTATCGTTTGCAGCAAAAGGCATATCTCTCTTGGTAGGATAATGATGAGTGAGGGTTCTAAAAATGGCGGCAAACTTGGTAAGACGTTTTTGGATCAAATTTTAAAAAAGATCGATCTTGTGCTTATAAATTTCTTTGAAAGAGATGAGGTAAAAGCCAAACTTGATTCAAAATTTTCAGCCAAATTTGCTGCAAAGTACTTTATACAAAGCGTGATTGGAGCTTATTACTATGATTCGCTTTTGATAAATGAAGAACCAAAGCTTAGTGAAAAAGAGCGTAAAAAGCATATTAGCTTGTGTGTTGAGTTGTTTTTGAATGGAGTTAGTAAAAAATAAAATTGACTTTTTATTTGTTTTCTAATAGAATCGAGAACTTTAAATTTTTGTAACAATTATTACAAAAACTAAATATGATATTAAAATTTAAAATTAAGAGAGGTTTTTATGGTAAATTTTAAAAGTGCTCTTATGCTTTCGGTTGCAGTTTTATTTCTAAGTGGTTGTTTTGAAAATAAAGAGAATAAAGCGGCAGCAGGTCGCCAGATGCCGCTATCTCATGTGGATATTTTTACCGCACAAAAAACAGACATACCTATTAGTTTTGATTACACTGCAACGGTTGCAAGTAGTCAAGATGTTATTATCTATCCAAAAGTTGGCGGAACTATCATAAAGCAGTTTTTTAAGCCGGGAAGCAAAGTAAAAGCGGGCGACAAGTTATTTTTGATAGATCCAGAAAAATATCAAGCTAGCTTTGACTCACTTGATGCCTCTGTTGGCGTAGCAAATGCAAATTTAAAAAATGCCGAGACTGAGTTTAAAAGAATTTCTGCTCTTTATAAGAAAAATGCAGTCTCTCAAAAAGACTATGACGCAGCAGTTGCAGCCTATGATATTGCAAATGCGAATTTAGTAAGTGCAAAAGCAAATTTAAAAAATGCGAAAATCGACCTTGGCTACACGACTATCACAGCGCCATTTGACGGCGTAGTGGGTGATAACCAAGTAGATGTTGGCTCGCTTGTCATAGCAAACCAAACAAAGCTTGTAAGACTTACAAAAATAAATCCTATTGAAGCAGAATTTTATATCGCCGATGTGGATAATCTAACTAGAAAGACAAATTTGGATAACGGGTCATGGCAACAGCTAAATAGTGACGCTGTGTTAAGCGTCAATGGCGAAAATTTTAATGGCAAAGTAACATTTATAGATAACGTCGTAAATACCGCAACTGGCAGCGTTTTAGCAAAGGCTAGCTTTGATAACAGCGAGGGTAAAATTTTGCCAGGTGCGTTTGGGCATATAAAGATGAGTGGCTTTGTTCAAAAAAATGCCTTTAACATCCCACAAGTTGCCCTTCAACAAAGCGCTACAAACTCTTATGTTTTAGTCGTAAAAGATGGCAAAGTAAGCCAAAAAAATGTAAAAACAGGATATCAAACAAAAAATATGGTATCGGTCACTGAAGGTCTTGAAGAGGGTGATAAGATAATTGTTAATAACTTCCTTAAAATAGGAGTTGGTGCACCAGTTGAAACTGATAAAGACCTAAGTGCGGAATTTATAAACGGCAAAGATGTAAACGCTACAAGTAGCAAGTAAAGGCAGATAGATGTTTTCAAGATTTTTCATAAACCGCCCGATATTTGCAACTGTTATATCTATCATCATAGTTATAGCAGGTTTTATGGGTATCAAGGGGCTTCCAATAGAGGAGTATCCAAGTCTTACACCGCCTACTGTCTCTGTAAGTGCGACATATAGCGGTGCTGATGCGCAGACTATCGCCGACTCAGTCGCAAGTGCGATCGAAGATCAGATAAATGGCGTTGAAAATATGCTCTATATGCAAAGTACCTCAAGCTCAGCAGGTACTATGAATATAAGCGTATATTTTAAGATCGGCTCATCGTCAAAACAAGCTACGATCGATGTAAATAACCGCGTGCAAGCTGCCCTTTCAAGGTTACCTCAAGAAGTGCAAAATATGGGCGTAACGGTGCGTGAAAGAAGTGGCTCGATCCTTCAAGTTGTTGGCTTTACAAATCCAAATATGAACCAAGTTGAGCTATATAACTATGTAAATTTAAACATTGCTGACGAGATTAAAAGGGTAAATGGTATCGGCGATACAGTGCTAATTGGCAACAAAGAGTACTCGATTAGAATTTGGCTAAAGCCAGATAGACTTGCTCAGTTTAAACTAACTCCAAGCGACGTCATCTCTCAAGTAAAAATTCAAAACTCACAATACGCCGCTGGCAAGATCGGCGAACAGCCATCAAAGGGTGAAAATCCTTATGTTTATTCTGTGGTTTCTGAAGGTCGTTTTAAAGATCCAAAACAATTTGGCGAAATTTTGATAAAAAGTGAAGACGGCACAGTTGTTAAGCTAAAAGAGGTCGCCACAGTCGAGCTTGGAGCTGCTAGCTACGCATCAGATGCTATGCTAAATGGCAAGCCAGCAGTGCCGCTTTTGCTATTTTTACAAAATGATGCAAACGCACTTGCGACATCTGAAGCAGTCGCTGCAAAGCTTGAAGAGCTAAAGAAAACCTACCCAGTTGGCCTAGAGCACACCATAGCCTACAACCCAACTGAATTTATCACCGTCTCAATAGACGAAGTTATAAAAACTTTCATAGAAGCGATGGTACTAGTTCTTATCGTAATGTACTTCTTCTTAAAGAGCTTTAGAGCTACCATCATACCAATGCTTGCCGTTCCAGTCTCTATCATAGGCACATTTGGCGGTCTTTATGTGATGGGCTTTAGTATAAATTTGATCACACTTTTTGCCCTGATCCTAGCCATCGGTATCGTCGTAGATGACGCGATCATCGTTATAGAAAACGTTGAAAGAATTTTGCATGAAGATAAAGGCATAAGCGTAAAAGACGCCACGTTTAAGGCGATGGAGGAGGTACAAACCCCTGTCATCTCTATCGTGCTCGTGCTTTGCGCGGTTTTCGTGCCAGTTTCATTTATGGAGGGCTTTGTTGGCGTTATACAAAAGCAGTTTGCGCTAACACTTGTTGTTGCTGTTTGTATCTCAGGCTTTGTCGCTCTTACTCTTACGCCAGCACTTTGTGCGGTTATGCTTAAAAAACAAGAGAACAAGCCATTTTGGATAGTTCAGAAATTTAACGACTTTTTTGACTTTAGCACTAGGCTCTTTACAGCAGGCGTGGCAAAAATTTTAAAACACGTCATCATTAGCTTTATAGTCATTGGCATAATGGGATTTGCGACGTATGGCCTTTTTCAAAAAGTGCCAAAAGGGCTTGTACCTTCAGAAGATAAGGGCGCTTTGATGGTTATCACCTCGCTTCCACCTTCAACAAATATGCTAAAGACCAAAGAAGAGGTAAAATCTATTAGTAACGCCATTTTGAGCAATCCAAATGTCGAATTTACCATGGGATTTGCAGGCTATGATATGCTAGCTAGCTCACTTAGAGAAAACTCAGCCATCAGCTTTGTCAAGCTAAAAGACTGGAGCGAAAGAAAAGGCGCAACGGACGGTGCAGATGCCTTAGTAGGTCAGTTTAATGGCATGCTTTGGGGTTCAAAAAACTCAATGACTTTTGTCGTAAATGTGCCACCTATCATGGGTCTATCAATGACTGGCGGCTTTGAGATGTATCTACAAAATAAGAGTGGCAAGAGCTACAACGAGATAGAAGCGGACGCTAGAAAGGTAACTGCAGCTGCAAACGCAAGACCTGAGCTAACTGGCGTAAGAACGACGCTTGAGACAAACTACCGCCAGTTTAAGATAACGGTTGATAAAGAAAAGGCAAGGCTATTTGGCGTAAGCGAGAGCGAAATTTTTAGCACGATAGCGGCTAGCTTTGGCTCTTACTACATAAATGACTTCAACCTTGCGGGTAAATCATACCGCGTATATGCAAGGGCAAGCAATAACTTTAGAAACAACCCCGAGGATCTAAGAAAAATTTTCGTTCGCTCATACGAGGGCGGCATGGTGCCACTAAATTCAGTAGCGACGCTCACAAGATCGATCGGACCTGATATCGTTGATAGATTTAATCTCTTTCCAGCGGCTAAGATCATGGGCGATCCAAAACCTGGCTACACATCAGGCGATGCGATAAGAGCGATACAAGAGGTCGTAAATGACACACTAAGTAGTGATGAGTACGCTATAAGCTGGGCTGGAACGGCGTATCAAGAGGTAAATTCTCAAGGAACAGGCACGGTCGCCTTTATCTTTGGTATGGTCTTTGTCTTTTTGATCCTTGCGGCTCAGTACGAAAGATGGCTCATCCCACTTGCAGTCATAACTGCCGTGCCGTTTGCAGTATTTGGCTCGTTGCTAGCTGTTTGGTTAAGAGGGCTAACAAATGATATCTACTTTGAGATCGGACTCTTGCTGCTCATCGGTCTAGCGGCCAAAAACGCCATTTTGATCGTAGAATTTGCTATGCAAGAGCGCGAGAGTGGAAAGAGCATATTTGAATCAGCTGTAAATGCGGCCAAACTTCGCTTTAGACCTATCGTAATGACCTCGATCGCATTTACTCTAGGCGTTTTCCCAATGGTTATAAGCACGGGTGCTGGCGCTGCATCTCGTCACTCACTAGGAACTGGCGTAGTTGGCGGTATGATCGCATCAACAACGATAGCGATATTTTTCGTGCCTATGTTTTACTATTTGCTTGAAAATTTAAATGAAAAATACTGGAAAAAGGGAGCAAAAAAAGATGAGAAATAAGGCGTTTATACTTATAACAGCGGCGTTTTTGGCTGGTTGCTCGTTTCGCCCAGATATGCCAGATGTGGATACAAATTTCACCTCAACATACACTTTCGAGACAAGCGATGTAAGAGATCTTTGGTGGAAGGAATTTGGAGATGAAAATTTAAATATTCTTGTTGAAAGTGCGCTTGGGAAAAATACAAATTTACGCATTGCCTATTTAAATTTAGAAAAAGCAAAGGCGAGCCTTGGCGTTGCTGAGGCTAGCTTGCTCCCTGGGGTAAATTTAAACGTAGGCTACACAAAAGCAAAAAGCAGTGGCGAAACATACACTAAGCAGCCTCAAACACGCTACCGAACATCGAGCATAAATTTAGGGCTAAACTACGAGATAGACCTTTGGGGCAGAGTGCGAAATAGCGTGCTTGCAGCAAATGAGAGCCTAAATGCAAGCGAATTTGACTACGATAGCGCCAGGCTAAGCCTTAGCTCAGGTGTGGCAAAAAGCTACTTTGCTCTAGTGTCGCTAAATATGCAAGAGGCCGTACTTCAAGAGACGCTAAAGACTTACGAGGCGACACTTGCACTTCGCAAGACGCAGCTTGATCTTGGCGGCATAAATGAGATGACTTATTTACAAAGTAAGGCAGCAGTAGAAAGCGCTAAGACCAATATTACATCTATATTAAATGCAAAGTCAAAAGCTATCACCTCACTAGCCATCTTGACTGGTAAAAGTAATAATGAAATTTTAAGTGGAGCTATTGCTAGCTCGCAAAATTTACCAGCTTCTCCCGAGATAAGTGCTGGCATTAGCTCTGAAATTTTGCTAAGAAGAAGCGACGTAGCAAAAGCGCTAGCTGATCTAAAGGCGACAAATGCGCTTGTTGGCGTGACAAAGGCTGATTATTTCCCTACGATCTCACTCACTGGACTTTTAGGCTTTACGAGTGTTGATTTTGAAAATATATTTGTAGGAAACGCCAACACTTGGAGCATAGGAGGCTCTTTAGTTCAGAAGATCTTTGACTACGGCAGAACAAAAAACAATGTCCGCATCGCAGAGACAAACGAACAAATCGCAGCCATTACCTATGAAGGCACGGTAAAAACTGTACTTGGAGAGGTCAGAGACGCCCTTATATCAAGGCAAAATGCAAAGCTCTCTTTGGATCAGGTGAAAAATTTGCTACAATCGCAGCAAAAAATTTATTCGCTTGCTAAAGATCAGTATAACGCTGGCTATATTGGTCACTTAGAGCTTCTTGATGCACAGAGGAATTTGCTTCAAGCAAAGCTTCAAGATATCTCAGCTAAGCTTGATGAGGTAGATAGCGCGGTTGAAGTTTATAGAGCACTTGGCGGCGGATTTAAGGTAGATAAATAAACTCAAAAAGGAGAAAAGTTGATGACTAAGATTTTAAATTTTTTATTTTCTTGGGGATTTTTTGTTTTTGCTATCGCTCTTGGCGTAGCATTATGGTTTGCGATAAATTACGTGGATACCATTAGGCTTGAGTCAAGCTTTTATGATATCGGCGAGATATTTATGATGGCAGCTGTTTTTGGTATTGCTTTTTATGTGATCGCAGCAATATTTGTTATTCCTATTAGAGCGATCAAAAAATCTTAATCTTTCATCTAAGGACAAAATCCTTAGATGAACTTCTTGACTTCATTGTGTAAAATTCTTAGATTTTTGATTATTTATTTTAAAAATTTATTTATGAAATTTACCGCATTTATATTACTAATTCTAACAAGTATATTTTTAATAGCTTGCTCAGCTAATCAAGCAAATAAAAAGATAAGCAACTCTGAACTAGAAAGATTAGCTAAACAATATGGTGGAGTATATATATTTGATGAGAAATTTGAGAAAGAGATAGAGAGACAAGAACAAATAAGAGATAGTAAAAGAAAAGAAATTTTAGAGAGAATAAAGACAATACCTAATAAAAATGAAAGAAATCAAAAAATGAGAGAAATTTTAAAAACAGAGTTTTATGATAATCCAAAAATGGATCAAACCCTCTCAAATGGTAAAAAATACTACACTCGTTGGATAGATTATGAAAGAGATACTGGTAAAAAAGCAGAAGTACCTGAAAGCTATACGAATAAGATAAAAGAATTTATAGGAAATGATTTTTTAAAAGAAGAACCTAGAATTTACCCTAAATATATGTATTTTGATGGAAAAGAGATGAGAATTATAAAAATATATCTTTCATATACTTATATTGAAACCAAATATGGACTATTTGGTGATGAAGGTAGAGGTGTATCATTTACTAAAGAGTCTTTTGGTACAAAATCAGGAGATAATATTTTCTACTTAATAAACAACAAATTTATAAAAGCAAACAAGGACAAGTAAGTGCTAACTAAAAAATCAAATAAAGAGCAATTGCTTTAAAGACTATATTGATATAGCTGATGCAAGTTATGCAATGCTCCATAATGTATTTGAAAATGAAAGAAATGGACTTGATGAGCTTTATGAAAAATGAAGTAAATTATGAAAATACTTGAAATAAACTTTTATCTGCATAATAAATTTTAATAAACCCCAAACAGCACATAATAAATTAATAATATTATAAATACAATAACAATAAAATATCCAAACTAAAATTTCAAACATAAAAGGATAACCAATGAAATTTCTAGCTATAACACTCTTACTTCTAACAAGTATATTCTTAATAGCTTGCTCAGCTAATCAAGCAAATAAAAAGATAAGTAACTCTGAACTAGAAAACTTAGCTAAACAATATGGTGGAGTATATATATTTAATCAAAAATTTGTTGATGAGATAGAAAAAAGAGAAAAAGAAAGAGAAGATCTAGCCAAAAATTTAGGGGATAAAATAAGATCAAATCCTAGAAAGATAAAGCAAGGTGATAAATTTATAACGATATATGATGTAGATATGACCTTGGTAAATCAAAAACTCCCTCAAACCCTCTCAAATGGTAAAAAATACTACACTCGCTGGATAGATTATGAAAACCAAACTGGTAAGAAAGCTAAAATCTCTGAAGTCTATATAAATAAAATAATTGAGTTTATAGATTTAGAAAATTTTAACAAAGAAAAACCATATTTAGATTTAGGAAAATTATATATAGATGATAATGGAGAAATAGTTCCTATAAGCATAGATGTTTATTATGAAACATATAGTACTAAATATGGCTTATTTGGAGATGAAGGAATGGGAATAAGCTTTAGTAAAAAAAGTATAGTTCCGGTAAGCGGTGGAAACAAATTCATTCTAACAAACAACAAATTTATAAAAGCAAACAAGGACAAGTAAGTGCAAACTAAAAAATCAAATAAAGAGCTAATAAATTGCTTTAAAGACTATATTGATATAGCTGATGCAAGTTATGCAATGCTCCATAATGTATTTGAAAATGAAAGAAATGGACTTGATGAGCTTTATGATAAATTTGGTAAAGATAATGTCCCTGAAAGTATTGTAAATTCTTATAGAGAAGATGAAAAGAAAAAGCCTATTTGGAGATATGCGGATGGCATAACAAAGGGAGATATTTTAAAATCAGACCAAAGAGATGAAAATAATAAAACTATTAAAATAGCAGGAAGCCCTACCGCTTATGCTCTTTGTATAGAAGCAAGATTTATGGCAGATAAAATAGTAAAGAAGCCGGTTGGAGCAAATGGAGAAACAAAAGATACTGAACTCAAAAATGATGTAAAAAATTTTATAGCTTTGGTACCAGATCAGCCACCCTATATCTTTTATAAACCTGAATCCCTCTCCCCTCGCACAAAACTTTTTGTTAATCGCTATGAGCTAGTAAAGCACATACCTAATCAAAAATCAGGTTTTAGCTCAACTATATTTTATGATACGCTTAAGTCAAACTATATAATAGGCTTTAGAGGAACAGAGATGAAAATGAATGATCTCTTAGATGATGCCTTTATGGCAATTACATCAAGAGCGCTTATGCAAATATCTGCTTTAAAATCACTTCAATCCTCTATGCAAGAAGCTATAAATTCCCATAGTCAAAACTTAAGTGGTTTAGATAACACCGCCAAAGACATCATCCTATCAGGTCACTCATTAGGAGGTCATCTAGCTCAAATATATGCAGTAACCTTTAAAGATAGCGGAGTAAAAGAACTCTATACTTATAACGCTCCAGGAATTTATGGTGGCATATTAGCTTCAGCTTTTACTTGGAGCTTAAGGCTTCTTAGCTTTGTGGCTAAAGCCATAGCAAAAGGTGCAAGATGGATAGCAAGGGTCATAGACAAAGATGGCTTTATAGGAAAGATGGTAGGCTCAGTCTTTAACAAGATAAAAGGTATGTTTGGCTTCAAAGATGATAAGAGCAGTGTAGATGAATACGTAGATGTAGTTAAAAATAATGAACAAGCTCAAAAGACTCTTGCAGATAAAAAGGTGAGCTCTAATATAAATAAAGTTAGCAAAGAAAAAGATATAGACATAGAGATACATCACGTAGAGAGCGTTAAACAAAGTATAAATAGAGATGAAGATAGCTTTTCGAAAGATGTAGCTGTTTTGATAGAACCTACCTTTTCGGTCATATCTGATCTAGGCTATAAGCTAGGCATAGATACAACTGGCGAAGTAAAGTATGAAAATACTGAGAATAGACACTTGGTGAATATATTGGTTAGATCTCATTTTTTAAAAGAGAGTGTTTTGGTTTTATATATGCTGTGCTATCTTTTAGAAAATAAAGAAAATGAAGCCAAGATAGAAGGCAAAGATATAGCTGAAGCACTTGACTATCTAAATGAATATATCCAGTCGCTTAAATTTAAACTAAAATGCATAAGATCGAAGTTAAATTTGGATGTAAATATAGATGATATAAGTGATGCTTCTATGCTAGATACGCCTTTATATATTTTTTATGCTTATTTAAATCTCTTTTATGAATATGGCAAATTTAGTGATGAAAATTTTAAGCAAGATATGGTTGGGTATATAATAGAAAATTTAGGCAGCAACATAGATAAAAATAGCAACAAAGAAGCACATCTAGTAAAGATACTAGATATAGATGATCTAGATAAACTAGATGCGACAAAGATAGTAAGTGATGCTAGAGCTGGCGATATAGATATGCTAGTGGCAATTTGTGCTTTGAATTTATTTGTATTTGAAAAAAAGATAGATGTAAATGAGCTTGGTAAATACTTCTCTTATAGCAAAAACATCTATAAAAATATAACGATACTACGAGACAATAGAGTAGATATAGCAGAGGCTAGCATCTTTGTAAAAGATAGAATAGATATGCTAAAGAGCATAATAAATCTAAAATATGCGGATCTAGCAAAGCTAAAAGAAAATGAAAATTTCTTGGCTAGCATAGACTCTAAGGACATAAGCTCTAGTGATGAAGCCATAGTAATAGCTAATAATAAATCTGCTCAAAATAACGATGATGTAGCCTACAACAATAAAGTAGCAACCGATGATATAAAAGCTCTTATGAATGAGAGTGTAGGAAGTATCTTTTATAAAAACAACGATACCCTTAGTGTAAGTGCAGTAGATAAAAGTATCGTTGATGTTGAAGTATTAAAGGAGATATTTAATCTAGATAGTAAAAATATGAATCAAAGAATATATCTAAACTCTGCTCTTTTATCTAAAGCCAATGAAGAGGAGGATTATCCACTTTATTTTAAAGACGAAAAATATAATAGTGATGAGAATATACCTCTAAATTTTACTCATCAGCCAAGAGATGAGGATAAAGATATAGGAAGGCTAAATGTTGCTTATAGAAATTCTCAAGCAAATATATTAAATTATTCACTACTAAATAAGAGCCTAAATATCGATCTAAAACCAATGAGCAAAAAGACTAAAGAGGCTCTTTCAAATTTAAATCAAAGGCAAAATTTACAAAAAGATAATCAATCTAAAGAAATTTCATCCACTGCGACTTCATGCCCTGTCATAGAGGATGACACTATCATTTGCCCACATGGCGGTCATGTGATCTTAAAAAGTAGGGCAGGCAGGAGCATAAGATCAGACGATCAAGGCGTGATACTTGATGTTGATTTTATAAATTCACCGATAGTAGGCTGCTCAGCTAGGATCCCATGCGTCATAGTAGCTTATGTACCAAGATCAGCACTTAGTCTAAAAAGTATGAATGATCACTACGCTGTAATGCAAGATCTAGTGCCAAACTGCCTAAGTAACACAGGCTCTTCGCTAAGGTGTATAAAAAAAGAGAATAAACTAAAACTAGAGCATAGTTTAGGTAATCCTATGTTTGAGAATAATAACCTTGCCGTACAAAATCCAAATTTAAACAAGCCATTGATTAGACTTCATATAAAAGCTTTTGCCTCTCAAATAGATAATCTTTTGGTAACTACCTATTATCTATTTGATAAAAAATTTGAAGATAAAAATGGCTTCAGCAAGATCAAACTCAATTTAGACGAGGGAAGAGACGTAGAGGATAAGAATTTAAAGGCTCTTTTAGCGGATAATTATGATGATAAGCGTTATGACATCAAAGAATTTAAACTAAGATATGGAGTGGATAAGCTGAATTTGATATTTGTAGTTCCAAAGAATTTTAGCCCTCTTGATAAAGAGAACTACAAAAAGGCAAATAGCCCGGAAAGTGGGGTAGGCTTTTTTGCCAGTTTAGATGAATTTAATAGTTCTAATATAGAAAAGAATAGACATACTTACACTTATGTTTTTATGTCTCCAACTGGAGCTAAAAGTATAGAGCTTGAGATAGCTAAAGGGCTAGATAGTGGCTATACAAATGGCATAAACACAACTAGCTTTGTAATGCTTGTTAGTTGATAAATTTAAAGAGAGGGATCGTTCTTGAGATTAGATAATACAAAAATTATTAGAAGCATAGAAGAACTACTTTTTGAGGTCGGCGTAAATGGAGAAGGATATAAAAATATAACCTTTTATTGCCGTGATTTAAACCATTTTTATAATACAAATATATTAAATGGAGATGCCTTATATAATAAGATATTTACCAAGCTGTACGATCAAAAAAAAGAAGGCAAAAAGGTTATTATAAAGACGTATAAATATTTTGATAAATTTAGTTTATTCAAAAATGAGCATGGTTTTGAAAGAACTGATGAAATAAAAGTCGCAAACAGTAGTATGAAATTGGAGGTGCTTAGTCAAGAAAAGGATATCATTGAAGAGTTTACTAAAGAACTAGTAAATCTTGCAAATATTTTTAGAGAACAAGGCAATATGGTTAAAAATTTTGAAGAAGCATCTAGTGAATTAGTTAGCAACTATAAAAAAATAGATCGAAATATTAACTCCTTATTGGATAGGCTAAGGGATGAGCTAATAAAAAAAGCAACCATAATATTAAATCATGAAAATTTTGATAAAGAAGAAGAGAGTATAGAAGCAATCAAAGACGGTTTTGAAGAAATCAAAGAGAACCTTAAAAAGGCTTCAGAGGATGGCAAGATTTATATGGCAAAAGAGATAGTTAAATTCTTTTTTAGTCTTCTTGATATAACTGATTTAAGGGCTACATTTAAGCCACTAACACTACTGCTTGCCGTGCCAGATGCACTTTCTGCCACTAAAAATATAGGTGAATTTCTTCAAAAAAGAGGATTTTATGCCTTTTCTAGTCCGGTTATGAGCTTACTAGCTACTAAGTTTGGTTTTACATTAGGGTTATTAAATACAGTATCGTTTAACAATATTCTGGTTTTTACAAATGATGATCAAAATAGTGGGGCATTTATAGATTTTTCAGGGTTTGATATAACAGCCACTAAGACGAAAAGTAATTACGATGAGTATATTGGAATTTGCTCTAATTTTTCATTAGAGAGTGATGAAAAAAGCCTATTTGAAGCAAAGATAAGCAAATATGAAAATATAGATAAAAAAAATAATATATCAATATGTAAAAATGATAAGGATAATGCTGAAGAGAGTCTACTTAAGAGGATAGAAGAGTGTGTGATCGCAAATAGAGCAAATTTTGTCTATATGCAGTATCCATTTTTCAATTCTTTAAAATTTGCGAATCTTTTAAGGGATAAATCCTTAACTACAAAGGACGATACTCACAATACAAATAACAGTAGCGGTACCTCTAAAAACTATCTCATTATTTCAAATGCCCCTATGAAAGAAAATGCAAAACTAAATGAGCACCTTTTGCAAAACGTATTAAACTATAAGATAATGGACAGTCTAAATAGGGTGGATAACAAGAAAGTGACTGACCCTAAGCAGCTAAAAGCCACGAAAGACTATAGTCAGTACTCCATACAAGTAGATGCTCAAAATGATGAAGATCTGTATTTATTAAGTCTAAGCCCATTTACAAGGGTTAGCAGAGAGAAAATCAAGAAATTTGAAAGTTATATTTCAGACAATTTTATATTTAACAAACCAATGGGTAAAGAAATTTTTAATGGCTCGGAACGTTTCATTAAATTTACGCAAGCCAATACCTATTTAAGTCATATAGATAAGTACTTTAAAAATGCCAAAGACATGGAAGAGATAATTAAAAGAGAAGAAGAATTTTTAGAGGCAAACATAGAGGAATTCAAAATCTTCTTTTTAAATTTGAATTCAAATACGGAACAAGATCGTATTATTTATGCTTTAGGTAAGCCAACTTCAATACCAATCGATGATAGAGGCATGATGCAATTATTGTCAGAGGAGTCTAATGGCGCATTTATAATAGAAACAGAATACTATTATCCAGCCACAAAAGTATTCTTATTAGTGATGGGATATTTTATATTAAGACAAATATTTGATAATTCCTTAATCAAACCAGAGTCTTATCTTGGGAGTGAGGCCATAAATTTATATGGCGAAACATTTCTAGTTTTATCCAAAAACACCTATTATCTAAAAGAAGATGAAACAAAAATACCCATATATTTCTTTAAAAAAGAAAAAGAGGCGAAAGCAGGACAAAAGGATGCCATCTGCATAGAGGAGATAGTGGACTCAATAGAAAAAAGTCATGTGGCTGATGACGATCATATATTAGATGATGATACATATAGTGAGTTAAAAAAGATACTTGAAGAACCAACAACTCTAGACATATATGATATGAGCGATGAAAAATTTGCAAGTAAATTCAAAAAAGAAAATTCTTTAAATGACGAAGAATATAAAGAACTTGAAAAGAAACTTAGTAATCCTAATAATATAGATACGAGTAGTATAGAGGATGAGAAATTTAAAAAATATATAAAGCAGATAAACAACGATGAGTATAAGGATATGATAGATTTTTCATTAAAGTCTATAATGAACGATATATTATCCGATATATTTCCATTTTATGGTTTTTTTATAGATAAATGCGGTGAGACTGTATGGAAAAGCGTCATAAGGACAATGTTTTATGTAGGCAAAGACGTTACTCCTCTTAATGTTGCCAAAGGTATATTTATGGCAACAGGTGGAGAGCTTAGATTGGCTACGCTAATAAAAGAAAAGCCTATTTTTAAGTTAATTAGTGCAAGTGATAAAAAAAATTTTAACCTTCTAAGTAGGCGTGAATTTTTTAGGATGCAAAAGCTAATAAGCAATGATTACCTTTTTTCATATTTTGATCGAAAAGCAAAAGCAAAAGGTAGAGATCAACTAAAGCATCAAGAAAAATTAGCAAAAGATTATAAGGATGTCACAAAAAAACTTATAACATTAAGAATAGGTACAGAATTTGTAAAAAATGCTGGAAAGGCAACAGTATCTAATATAACAAGAGCTGGACTTAAATTTTTAGTAGATAGTGCCTATAGCTCATCTTACGAACACCAAAAAAGATCTTATGAACTAATACTTCATAAGTATTTCACAAATAAATTTGATGAAACTTATGCTGTTAAGAATATATCTTATGAACCTTATTCAAATAAAACAAGTGAATATACCTACTACCCTATAGAGATATACTCATCTTTTATAAATATAGATCTAAAAAGAACTATCATAGGAGGAAGACTATCTAGTGGAGGACTAGACTATCATAACTTCTTCTACTATGACATAAACACCACTACAAACAAACTAGACTCTAATCTATCAAAAGATATAAGTCTAGATACTATGATATCTTATCTATGTCTAGATGAGCTAAGAACAGACAATAAAACTGATGAAGAGTTCTTTAACAACCTAAACAAAAGAAACAAGAAACTAGCATATACACCAAAAGAGCTTATGCTGCAAGGGGTTAAAAGAGAACTAGATATAAGCCCATCAAACTCAATAGATATAAAACAAAGAGAGGAAATTTATGATATGTATAAGACAAGTAAAAGCACTTCAAAACAAGCCTTGCCAATAGACAAATACAACGAAGCTATGGAGATACTAGAAGACTTTAAAAATGGAAATTTAAACACTAATGGATCAGAAGTGGATAATAAATCAAGAAGACTACTAAAAGCACTAGATGTAATAGGCAACAACAATGTAAAGGGTATGTATGTTGGGTGTAAAGAAAATGACTCTAAAAATGAAAAATTTAATGGTCGCATAATTCCCCCTCGTCTGGTGGGTCGTCTAGCTACCACCATAGTTATGGAAGATGGTCTTTACATAGGATAATAGATGAAAAAGATTATATTTACAGCTTTAGCTATCTTAGTAATAGCCATATCACTAATAGCAATAAATAAAGGAAATTTAATGGATAACAATAATACATATATAGTTATAGCTCCAAATGGAGACAAAATAGAATTTGACAAAAAAACAAATTTGATAGCTTCTAAAAATACAAAAAATAATACGGCACATTTGGAAGAAAAATCTCAAATGCTCCTTCAAGCCCGCTCCATCCTAGACTCATCTCCATATAAAAACTATAAACCACTATACTATAACCCTAAACCAAACTCTCTAGGTCAAACAGACTATCTATCATTTAAACCTTGGCTAGATATTAGTTATAAACCAAGCTCAACCAAACTATCACCTTGGACTAAATCAGAAAAAGCTTACTATGAAAGTTTAAAAGATAAAAGAGATAGATATATCTATCTAGTAAAAAGAAGTAATCTAAAATGCACCATGATAGATATCCCTGAAGATGCAATAGCTAGAGTAGATAGTAAAGGCAAACTAACTAAACCAGAATATGCTGAAATTTATGATGAAGTAGATAGAAATAAAAATACACTTAAATCAGAACTCTTTATAGGAGAGTGGGGAATATGTGCTGGAGTATTAGGAGATAGTGAATCACTAGGCAATGGAAATGAAGGTGGATTTAAAGCAAGAGAATTTCAAGCAGTATTTTTAGCAGCTCAACTAGGAGAAGTAGAAGCACTACATGTACTAGCAGACTGCTTTAAATATTATACATATACAGTTGGAGTAAATAAAAATTTAGATACCTACACGAAAATTCTTAAACTATATAAAAACCCTCCACTAGATGAATATGGCATGATGCCTTACCTTGATGAGATAGTGGGAAGCTATTTCGTGATGGATTTTAATAGAAATTTAACCGTAGTTGAGCCAAATGGCTCAATGCATGCTCATTTAAGAAGATTAGTAGAAGATGAAGGCAAACTACTAGACCCTAGAGATATTGATGCAAACGAGACTACGAGGGAAGAATTTATAAATTACCTTAAAGACAATATTGATGGAAGTGGTCAGGACTTTAATGGTGGTTTTCCTGGAACTTGGGACGATAGAGCTATTACCCTTTACATCGACTCCACCCTTCTAGAATCTAAAATAATGTCTCTAACTCCACCTGAGGGATATCCTAATGCACCATATTACAACACACCTGAAGAGCTAACAAGACTATATGAGGCTGGTAAATTAGATAAAAAGCTAAATCCACTAACACCAGTAATGTATAGAGAAAGTTTTCCTGAAGATCTTAGGCAAAAGATATTAAGCTATGCCAAAGAGCATAATATAAAGGATTAGATAATAAATTTAATACCTATGGCTCCATTTGGAGCCAAACTTCGTCTCCTAATAGGCCGCTATAACATAAGTATCATCTGGAATAGTATGAGAAGCTTTGCTTTTATGAAACAAACTTATATGTTTAATCCAAAAGATGTCGAAGCTATGAGAAATATGCTAAAAGGATATGGCAAATCACTAGGCAAAGATGTAGGAGTAGCTTTTCTTAAAGGTATGGTAGAACTTTATAAAACATCATATGAAAAACTAGAAGAGAACTACAACGAAATAATGCACACAAGATACACATATAAATTTAATGAAGCTTACGCACTAATATCTCATATAAACCTATGTCTATAAAAGAAGCTTATGATAAAAATAGTACAAATAGCTATTGCTACTATCCAGTAATGATCTATCAAAACTATATAAGTCTAAATTTAAATAGACTATTTCTAGGAGTAAATATAAATAGTGGAGGATTAGACTATAACTCATTTATCTACTATGATATAAACAATAAACAAAGCAAACTCTCACATAACCTTGCTTCAAAGCTAGCACTAAATAACCTTAGTACTTATCTATGTTTAGATGAGCTAAGAGGAGCTGGCAATGAGATAGATGCAAACTACTTTAAATATGCAAGAAGTAGATATACAAACTCAGATGTAGAGATAAGAGGGTTAAATTTAGATGTAAAAGAGGAGAAAGAAATTTATGATATATACAATAAAGGCAATGGCCAAGATAGAATGAGCTTCTCTTATGCTATAAAAGACTATCAAAAGGCTGTTGAGATAATAAACAAATTTAAAAAAGGAATCTTTAACACCAGCGATGAAAACAACCACTCTAATCTCTCAAGAGATCTGGTAGAGGCTCTTGATACTATTGGCAACAATAACATAAAGGGTGTGTATGTGGGGTGTAAAGTTGATTTAAAAGATAGAAGTAAAGAGAATATTCCCCCTCGCCTAGTAGGTCGTCTAGCTACCACCATAGTCATGGAAGATGGTCTTTACATAGGATAATAGATGAAAAAGATTATATTTGTAGCTTTAGCTATCTTAGTAATAGCTACATCACTAATAGTAATAAATAAAAGAATGAATAAAGGAAATTTAATGGATAACAATAATACATATATAGTCATAGCTCCAAATGGAATGGAAATACCATTTGATAAAAATACAAATTTATCAGTCTCACCACTTGATTATGGAAATGAAACTATAGGTATAAAAGAGCACTCCCAAATGCTTATTCAAGCTCACTCCATCCTAGACTCATCTCCATATAAAAACTATAAACCACTATACTATAATCCTAAACCAAATTCTATAGGTCAAACAGACTATCTATCATTTAAACCTTGGCTAGATATTAGTTATAAACCAAGCTCAACCAAACTATCACCTTGGACTAAATCAGAAAAAGCTTACTATGAAAGTTTAAAAGATAAAAGAGATAGATATATCTATCTAGTAAAAAGAAGTAATCTAAAATGCACCATGATAGATATCCCTGAAGATGCAATAGCTAGAGTAGATAGTAAAGGCAAACTAACTAAACCAGAATATGCTGAAATTTATGATGAAGTAAATGCTAATAAAGGCACATTAAAATCAATGCTCTTTTCTGCAGAGTGGGGAATATGTGCTGGGATACTTGGAGACCCTATGGGATTTTCATATGGAAATGAAGCAGGCTTTAAAGCAAGAGATTATCAAAGAATTTTCTTAGCAGCTCAATTAGGAGTAGTAAAAGCTTTAGAATTCTTAGGTGATCTATTTGAATACACTACTTATGATATAGGTCTAAATAAGAATTTACAAATGGCAGAAGAGTTTAGAAAACTATTTACTAATCCTCCACTAGATGAATATGGTATGATGCCTTATCTAGATGAGATAGTAGGTAATTACTTTGTGATGGATTTTAATAGGGACGGAGTAGTATTTGACCCAGAGGGAACAACACATAAATTTTTAAGAGAACTTGTAGAAGATAAAGGTGAGCTATTAGATCCTAGAGACTTTGACGCTAATAAAACAACGAGGGAGGAATTTGTGTCATATCTCAAAAAGGAAATGCCACATTTTACAACCAGATTTGACAAAAAAGGCTTTCCAAATAGGATGACACAAAGAGACATAGGCCTTTACATCGACTCCACCCTCCTAGAATCCAAAATAATGTCTCTAACTCCACCTGAGGGCTATCCTAATGCACCATACTATAATACTCCAGAAGAGCTAACAAGACTATATGAGGCTAGTAAATTAGATAAAAAGCTAAATCCACTAACGCCAGTAATGTATAGAGAAAGTTTTCCTGAATATCTTAGGCAAAAGATCCTAAGCTATGCAAAAGAGCATAATATAAAGGATTAAAGAATAAATTTAATATCTATGGCTCCACTTGGAGCCAACTATAATATATTAAGTCACTACAATCAAGGACATAGGCATCTCTATGATAACCGGCCTAATAGAACTTTATAAAACCTCATATGAAAAACTAGAAGAAAACTATAAAGAGATAATGTATGTAAGCAATATATTTATCGCACTATTAACTTAAAAAAATAAATTAATTTTAAGAGATAATTAGACCTTTTTATAAGAAAAATCGCAAATAGCGTTCTATACAAATTTTGATAAAGAATTTCAATATATTTTAATATCAAAATGAGCCGGATTTTGAAAAAATTAAAGCATATTTTTAAACTTGCTTTTAACTTTTTTGTTATAATATCCCATCAAAAATAAAAAGGATATTTTTTATCCTAATTAAGGTTTTAAATTTGAGAGTATATTTAGACAATAACGCTACAACAATGGTTGATCCTGAAGCTTTTGAGCTTATGAAACCATATTTTTGTGAAAAATACGGCAATCCAAACTCGCTTCATAAATTTGGCTCTGAAACACATCCAGCTTTAAGAACAGCGCTAGATCAGCTCTATACCGGACTAAACGCAAAAGATAGCGATGATATCGTTGTTACTTCATGCGCGACTGAGAGTAACAACTGGGTAGTAAAAGGCATCTATTTCGACAAAATAGCAACTGGCGAGAAAAAGCGTATCGTAACAACCGCAGTTGAGCATCCAGCTATTTTGGCGACTTGTAAATTTTTAGAAAAATATGGCGTAGAGCTTACTGTTTTAGATGTAAATAACGATGGCATAGTCACTCCAGAACAGCTAAGATCTGTAATGGATGAGAATGTAGCGCTTGTTTCTATAATGAGCGCGAATAACGAAACTGGCATGATCTTTCCTATAAAAGAGCTTGCTAGTATCGCTCATGAATATGGAGCTTTATTCCACACGGATGCGGTTCAAGCAGTTGGTAAGATAAAGATAAATGTTCAAGACCTTGACGTTGATTTTTTAAGCTTTTCTGCGCATAAATTTCATGGACCAAAGGGTGTTGGAGCACTATTTATAAAAAATAGTATGCCACTAAGTAGCTTGCTTCACGGCGGTGAGCACATGGGTGGACGCAGAAGTGGCACGCTCGATGTTCCTGGCATCATCGGTATGGGTAAAGCACTTGAACTGGCAAATAAATTTATGGATTATGAGCACTCTCATGTTCGCCGTTTGCGTGATAAGCTTGAAGATGCAATTTTGCAAATTCCTGACGTTAGCGTTGTAGGAAAAAAAGAACAACGTGTGCCAAATACCATTTTGGCTTCTATAAAAGGCGTTGAAGGTGAAGCTATGCTTTGGGATCTAAACAAAGCTGGCATCGCAGCTTCAACTGGCTCAGCATGTGCAAGTGAAACATTAGAGAGTAACCCAATAATGGAGGCCATAGGGGCAGATAAAGAGCTAGCTCACACCGCACTTAGACTATCTCTTTCTAGATTTAATACAGAAGAAGAGATTGATTATGCGATCGAGCACATAACAAAAGCAGTAAATAGACTAAGAGGTATCTCTAGTACATTTGCCTACGCCCCAGAATGGCATAAGAGCGGATTATAAAATTTAAAGGAAAATAACATGGCAAAGAATAATTTGATCGGAGGCTCTATCTGGGATGAGTATTCTAAGGTGGTGCAAGACAGGATGAATAACCCTAAATTTATGGGGGAGATAACCGAAGAAGATGCTAAAAAGGCAAACGCAAAGCTTATTGTGGCTGACTTCGGTGCAGAAAGTTGCGGTGATGCGGTCAGGCTATACTGGCTTGTTGATGAAAAGACAGACAAAATAATAGATGCTAAATTTAAAAGCTTTGGCTGTGGCACAGCGATAGCTAGCTCTGATACGATGGCTGAGCTTTGTATCGGTAAAACAGTCGATGAAGCAGTCAAGATCACAAACCTTGATGTTGAAAAGGCTATGCGCGACAACCCAGAAACACCGGCTGTCCCGCCTCAAAAGATGCACTGCTCAGTTATGGCGTATGATGTTATAAAAGCAGCAGCTGCAAGCTATAAAGGCATAGACCCAGAGCATTTTGAAGATGAGATCATCGTTTGCGAGTGCGCCAGAGTAAGCCTTGGTACGATTAAAGAAGTGATAAGACTAAATGACCTTCATACAGTTGAGGAGATCACGCAATACACCAAAGCTGGTGCATTTTGCAAGTCTTGCGTAAAGCCTGGTGGCCATGAAAAAAGAGAATATTATTTGGTTGATATATTGCGTGATACTAGGGCTGAGATGGAGCGTGAGAAGATCGAAGCTCAGGCAAATGCCCAAGCAAATCACACTTTAGGTGACATTAGCTTTGAAAATATGACAATGGTAGGACAGCTGAAAGCGGTAGAGTCTGTCATAGATAAGGAAATTCGCCCAATGCTCGAGATGGATGGCGGAAATTTAGAAATTTTAGATATCAGAAATGATAACGGCGAAAATACTGATATTTATATACGCTATCTTGGTGCTTGCTCAGGCTGTGCAAGTGGCTCAACTGGCACTCTTTACGCGATTGAAAATGTCTTGCAAGAGAGTTTAAGCCCAAAAATTAGGGTAATGCCTATTTGATTTATCAACTAGCCCTTGTGGGCTAGTTTTATTCTCTTAAAAATTTTAAAATTTCATTTCTAATTTGACCCAAATCACCCACAAATTTTTTTTCAAACTGTGAGCGATTAAAAGTTCGCTGACGTTTTGCTAACTGAGCCGTGTGCGTAGCTATGAGCTCTTCAAGCTCGTTTTTAGAAATTTTTTTATCTAAAAAATGCTTGCACTCTTTTAAACCTATTGATTTTAGGGGTCTTGGCTCACTTTTATATTTATCAAATAAAAATTTTGCCTCATCTATGAGCCCGGCTTCAAGCATGCCTTTTGTTCTCTTTTTGATACGTTCTCTAAGCTCATCTTTATCCCATAAAATTTCAAATATCGCTAGCTCTTTTATGATGCTCTCTTTAGTATTTTCTCTTAGCCAAATGCTTGGAATTTGGCTACTAAATTTATAAATTTGATACCATTTTTCGAGGCGATAAGAGTCGTTTTGGCTAAATTTGCTTGCAAACTCAGGATCGATTTTTGCAGCTAAATCGTAAATTTCTTCATTGCTTAAATTTAGCTCACATTTTGGCACATCTGGTGCAAGTCCGCTAAGCATTGATTTTAGATAAAAGCCACTGCCTCCTGTAATGATGAGTGGACAGTCTTGTAAGCACGCAAAATTCTTTGCGTTTTTATAAATTTCAAAAAATGCCCCAACGCTAAATTCTTCATCAGGATAAATTTCATCTACACCAAAGTGCTTTATGGCTTCAAGTTGCTCTTTATTTGGCTTTGCGCTGGCGATATCTATCTCTTTATAAAGTGCAAGCGAATCAAGGCTTAATATGACGCCATTAAGCTCCTTTGCAAGCTCAAATGCAAGATCGCTTTTGCCACTTGCCGTGGTGCCAATTATTGCAAATTCTTTAAACAAGTCTAGCCCTCGTAAAACGAGCTAAAGAGTAAAATTTCATCATTTTCCTCGTTATTTTTGCCATCTTTTATAAGACTAGCCAAAACACCAGCAAAATACGGAGCAAAGCTAAGCTCATTTGGTCCATAGGCTTGGTTATAGATCAAGTTGCTATATACGCTATCGCGTCCAAGAGCTGGCTTGTCATTTGAGCTAAGAAGTACGAAATTTGCCCTAAAGCTAGGCTCTTTTAGCTCGCTTATACCAAGATGTGTCTTTAGTTCATTTAAAAAAGCATTAATCTTTTCAGTTTTAACAAGCGTATCGATAGCACCGACTTGTAAATTTGTAATAATCGTAACGCCATTTTTAGTTGGATAAATTTTGGCAAATAAATCATTTAAAATGATTGGTTTTTTAGGGATTTGTCCTTCATTTAGGCTAATATCAATGGTATAAAATTTAGCCAAAATCGCATTTATGCTCGTGCCTAGCTTATTTGAAAGCTCTAAATTTTTTGAAGCGATCACAAAGTTATCGGCCTCATATTCTCCGTTATTGCCGGTAGCTTTTTGCACTATTTGCCCTTGCGTTTTTAGCTCATAAATTTCATCATTTATAAATTTTGCCCCGAGAGAATTTAACTCATTTATCAAAGCTTTTTTGAGCTCATTTGTATCAATGCTTGCGTTGTTGGCTAAATTTATAGCGCCTTTTATGTTTTTATTTATTAGCCCAAAATTTGCAAGCTCTTTATCTACACTTAAAATTTCTTGCTCGCTATGGGCAACTTTTATCTCATCAAGCCTTTTTTTAAAGCTTTCGTCATTGCTAAAAAGTAGATAAACGCCGCTCTCATCGAAATTTATCTGCGGATATTTGTTGTTTAAATCTCTTAAAAATTCAAAGCTTTTCTTACCAAATTTTGAAAACAAAATTTGCATCTTTTTGTCGTGAGCTTTGGTTGATTTAAGTGTAAAATTTGTCATCCAAGCTCTAAAATTTTCATTTAAGCAAATACTTATATCAAGCTCGCTTTTTTTGCTAACTAGCCCCATAAACGAGCTAGATATCGCTCCATCTTTTGCAAGAGCGTGTGTACCAAAAGGCGTTAAAATTCCATTTGTAAAATCATCTTTTTGGCTGCTAATAATTAAAATTTCTTCACCTTTTTTAGCTAATTCGTAAGCCGTAAATAACGCACTAAAACCATCTCCAATAATCGCTACTTTGCCCATAATAACCCTTTGTTTTAAATTAATCTTGTAATGATAATATAAATTCAAATTTAAAGCAAAATGGTGTAAAATCAACCATTTTTAAAGAAAATGGAAATTTATCAAATGATAGAAAAATTAAAAGTTATTGCTGAACTTATCGTTTTTAAGCATTCTGTTTTTGCTTTGCCTTTTATTTTTGTTGCGATGATAGTTGCTAGCAAGATAGAAAGTGGCTCGGCTTGGTTTGGCTTTAAACTGCTTATTCTAGGTACTTTTTGCGCTGTTAGTGCTAGAAATTTTGCTATGGCTTTTAATAGATATAAAGACGAAGACATCGACAAGCTAAATCCGCGAACTGCAAGCCGCCCAAGCGTTGATGGTCGTATCGGTAGGAGCAATATGCGGCTTTTTATCGTGGCAAATGCGTTTATTTTTATCGTATGTGCTTATTTTATAAATTCGCTCGCATTTTGGCTAAGTTTTCCTATTTTAGCTGTTCTTGGTGGATATTCGCTATTTAAACGCTTTAGCGAGCTAGCACACCTAGTGCTTGGCCTTAGCTTAGGTCTTGCTCCTATTGCTGGTGTGGTCGCAGTGAGTGCTGCTATACCACTTTGGAGCGTGTTACTTTGCCTTGGTGTGACATTTTGGGTAGCTGGATTTGACTTGCTTTACTCACTTCAGGATATGAAATTTGATAAAGAAAACAAGCTCTTTAGCATACCAGCTATTTACGGCGACAAGGCTACGCTATTTCTGTCGGCTATTTTTCACGCTTTAGCTTTTATATTTTGGCTACTTTTTGCTTGGGCGGCTGGGCTTGGAGCGATGGCATTTTTTGGAATTTTAGTAAGTGGCGTTATTTTATTTTTTGAGCATAGGATCGTAAGACGCGACTTTAGCAAGATAGATAGAGCATTTTTTACGTTAAATGGCTATTTGGGAATTTTATTTTTTATCTTTGTTTGGATTAGCGTATTATGAGTGAGATTAAGCTGTTTAAAGCACCTCTTGATATAGAATTTGAGTCTGATAAAGATGGGAGCGAGAAATTTAAAAGAGAGTTTGACTCCATCTTGCCGGGCGAAGAGGATGCGCTTGGGGCTTGGCTAAAACGAGCTAAATCGCGTGGCGAAACCAAAGAGAGCGATCAAGTTTTATTAACTTTGCTGATTGAGCTTCATAGAAAAGTCGATGCTCTGAGTGATTATATTAAAAACGAGCATAAGCAATATTTGCCACTAAAAGAGAGGACGAGTATCGAAGAAATCGGTTTTACACATATAAAAATAAGCGAAGAAAAATTTATAAAAGATGAAATTTACTACGCAAGGATTGCTATGCCTATCTTTCCAAAGAGAAATTTGAGCCTTTATTTAAGGGCTGTTAGTGAAAATTTAGCAAAGATAGAAAATATGCACGAAGAGGATGAGGCTGACTGGAACGCTTATGTGACGGCTAGGGAACGTGTAATGATAAGAGAAATGAGAGCGAACTCGTAGAAGGAAAAATATGGAAATTTATATTTTTTTAGGCTTTGGTATCGTTTTGGCGATAATAGTAGCTTTGATGTTGATAAAAGATAGTGAGACAAATAAAAAATTTGCGAGATTTGAGCGAGCGATAGAAAGCGTTATGCAAGAAAATTTTAATCTAAAAAAGCAAATTTCAATGCTTGAGGGCGAGGCGTTTAAAAATAGCGAACAATATGAGCCACTTAAAAAACAGATAAAAGAAAATATTGATTTGCAAATAAATGAGAAAATTGTGCCAATAATTCGTGCAATTAAGAGTATTGAGCGAGTAATTGATGATTTTGCAACAGAGCAAAAAGATAGGATAGTTAGTCTTGAAGAGAGAACAAGAGATATTAATAAAATCGCACCAAGCGTTATCAATGAAGAAGAGCAAATTTTAAAAATGTTTAAAGACGGGAAAAGTGCAGCGATGATCGCAAAGGACCTTCATGTTGGAATGGGGCGAGTCGAATTTGTGCTTAAATTTCATAAATTAGCCTAAATTTACAGGCTAATTTTAAAAAGACTAATCTACTCTTAAACTACAAAAATTGACTTAAATTTTTATTTTGATTTAAATCTTTTAACATATAATTGAAAAAATTATAAAAAGCTCTAACCAAGCTTAAGAAGGTGCTTTATGCTAGTTGATAAATATGGTCGGGTTGTTGATTATTTAAGGATTTCTGTAACTCAGCGTTGCAACTTTAGGTGTAGGTATTGTATGCCTACAACGCCATTTAGCTGGACGCCAAGAGAGAATTTATTAACCTTTGAAGAGCTATTTTTATTTGTAAAAGTGGCTATCGATGAAGGTATAAAAAAGATAAGAATCACTGGTGGTGAACCGCTTGTACGTAAGGATTTGGACGTTTTTATAAAGATGATAAGTGATTATAATCCAGACATCGATCTAGCGCTTACTACAAATGGTTATATGCTTTCACACTTTGCCAAAAGGCTAAAAGACGCTGGGCTAAAACGCATAAATATGTCGCTTGATACGCTAAATGAGCAAAAGGCTAAATTTATCGCACAAAAAAGTGTCTTGCACGAAGTTTTAGCTGGCTTTGAAGCAGCTCATGATGCTGGATTAAAGGTAAAAATCAACACTGTCGCACTAAAAGGTGTAAATGATGATGAGCTTATAAATTTGCTTGAGTTTGCTAAATTTAGAGATTCTCAGATCAGATTTATTGAGTATATGGAAAATTCACACGCTAAAGATGATCTAAAAGGGCTAAGTAGCGATGAAATTTTAAAAATCATCTCACAAAAATATAATGTCACAAAAGATGGAAAACTACCAAATGCGCCTGCGTCTATTTATAGACTTGATGATGGTTATAAATTTGGCATCATTGATCCACACAAGCACGACTTTTGCGAGAGTTGCAACCGCATCAGGCTAAGTGCCGAGGGGCTTTTGATACCTTGCCTTTACTTTGAAGAGGCTCTTAGCATCAAAAAAGCGGTTGAAAAAGGTGATATCGTAGCTGCAAGTGAAATTTTAAGGCAAGTGCTAGCAAACAAACCAAAAGAGAACAAATGGGCGATAGGTGCTAACAATGAAACCTCTTCGCGTGCCTTTTATCAAACTGGTGGTTGATGAGCAAAGAGCTAGAGCTAGTTGAAGCGTTTTTAAGTATCCAAGGCGAGGGAGCTTACCAAGGCAGACTCGCTATATTTTTACGCTTTTTAGGTTGCAACCTAAACTGCTCTGGCTTTGGCGTGCAAACAAAGTCTTTAAAAACCGGTGAAAGCCTACTAGGATGCGATAGTTTAAGGGCTGTTTTTAAAGGGCATTTTAATTATAAAATTTACAGCGTAGATGAAATCTTAGGCCTAGTTAATAACCTATGTAAAGGCTTAATGCAAAAACCTATCATTGTTTTGACCGGTGGCGAGCCACTCATCTGGTATGAAAATGAAAATTTTATAAATTTGGTAAAGAAATTGCTTGAAGATTATGAAGTGCATTTTGAGACAAATGGCACCATCTTAATTGATTTTGCTAAATATGAAATTTATAAAAAATGCCATTTTGCACTTGGTGTAAAGCTAGCAAATAGCGGAGTTAATGAGCAAAAACGCATAAATTTAGACGCTATTTTGGCTATTAAAAATAATGCAAGAAGTAGCTTTTTAAAATTTGTCCTCTCGCACTTTGATAAAAGCGAGTTGGACGAGATTATAAATATAAAAAGTCAAGTTGATTTGCCAGTTTGGTGTATGGCAATAGGGGCGAATAAAGCTGAGCTAAACGAAAATGCTTTAAAAGCGGCAGAATTTGCCATAAAGTATGGATTTAACTACTCAGAGCGTATCCACATCAGGCTTTGGAGCGATAAAGAAGGTGTTTGATGATTATTAGAAAGCTTTTTAGATTTGAAAATGCACATATTGTGAGATTTTGCAGCTCAAAGCGTTGTAGGACTAGTATCCACGGGCACAGCTATGTGGCTGAAATTTTACTTAGCTCAAATTTTCTTGATAACGCCGGCATGGTCTATGATTTTGGTTTAATGAAGCAAAATATAAAAACGATCATTGATAGTTTTGATCACGCTACAACAATATTTTCAGGCGATAATGATGAGTATAAAAATGATCTAAAAAAGCACTCGGCAAGATGGATCGAGATCCCGCTAAATCCAAGTGCAGAGCAGTTTTGTCGTATATTTTTTGTTATGATAGAGCGGTTGCTTGAGCTTAGCGTGATGAACAACGGTGAGCGTGAAGTGAAGCTTCATAGCATTATCGTGCATGAGACTGATACTGGCTATGCACAGTGCTTTAAAGAGGATGCCGTAAATGCGCAAATGGGCGAGATAAAGCTAGATGAGATCAAATTTTCAGATGCTATCATAGAAGAGTGGGAAGATAAAAATTTATTCGAGAAGATGAAAAATAGGTTAAAAATAGAAATTCCAAAGGATGTTTGATGAAAAAAATTATAACTTCTTTTTTATTTATAGCTGGTCTATTTGTGGGTTGTGGAGATAAAGATGAGGCTAAAAATGATATTAGCGAGCCAGTACCGAGTGACGTGACCATAGCCCAACCAGACGCAAATGTCACAATCGATGAACAACTCCCACCTGAGCCAGTCGTCGAAGAGAACGAGTCTCCTAAAGATAAGAAATGAACGAACATCTCTCCTTGCTTTTTGCATACACTTTGCCTTTTCATGTGATATTTTTTTATGCACTAGTTGCCTGTAATATGCTTTATTTAATACTTACTCAGTTTGGTAGCAATAGTAAAAACTATGTGCTTCGTATAAGATATTTTTTACCGATTTATCATATGCTACTTAGTTTTCTTGTGCTAACCGGGCTTATTTTATGGGCGTATTATGGATATGAGTTTAAATTTAATGCCATAAAAATGTTAATTATCTTAATAATTTTAATCGCACTTAGTGCCATAGGTTTTAAAAGGCTAAAAATTTATGCAGCTAATGGTGACTTAGAAAAATTTAAAAAATTCGCCCTTATTAAGGGTTTTTGTGATCTTATTTTAGTCTTAGTTGCAGGTATTTAGATGAAATTTTTATATGATAAAAATGCAGGTAATGAAAGCTTAAAGATAGTAAATGAAGCTTTTTTGCACCTAAAAGCTAGAAGAATGCAAGCTGGTGAGCGAATAAGTGTTAGAAATTTACGAGATTTTAAAGAGTATATTTATGAAATTGATGAGATTGATAGGCGAAGTGCGAGCTTAAGTCTTGTCTTTGCCAGCTCAAATGGCGAGCAAAAATTCGACTTTACGATCGCTTGGGCTATCGTCGATCCAAAGACGATAGAAAAGACATTGCCATTTTTAAATGAACTTGGCGTTGGTAAAATAGCTTTTGTCTATACTAAATTTTCTCAAGCAAATTTTAATATAGATATTGAAAGGCTAAGCTATATAAATGCTCTCTCCTGCGAGCAGTGCGGACGAACATCGCTAATGGAGTTTGAAATTTATAAAAATTTGGACGAGCTAATGAGCGTTTATAAAAATGTCTCAGCTATAAATTTTGGTGGTAAAAGCTTAAATGAAAAAAAAGATGACGAGCTTTTAATAATCGGTCCAGAGGGTGGATTTAGCGAGGATGAGACGGCTAAATTTAAAAATAGCTACTGTCTAAACACTAAAAATATCTTAAGATCACAGACTGCGGTTATCTCAGTAGCGGCAAAATTCCTAGTTTAATTTATTTGATTTTTAGATTTCTTTTTATATAATCAGCAACTTTTAATGTAGATAATTAGCCCAAAAATAATAAAGGAAAAATGATGAAAAAAGATATCCATCCAGAATACGTAGATTGCACTGTAACTTGTGCTTGCGGAAACACTTTTAAAACAAAGTCAAACAAAAGCGAGATTAGAATTGACATTTGCGACAAGTGCCACCCATTTTTCACAGGCAGCGAAAAGATAGTTGATAGCGCTGGCCGTGTTGAGAAATTTAAGAAAAAATACGCTCAAAAATAAGCCTTGCTCTACTTTGTTCCTACTCCAATAGGAAATTTAGAAGATATCTCGCTTCGTGCGATCAAAATTTTGCGTGAATGCGAGATAGCTATCTGCGAAGATACAAGAGTTTGCAAAAGTCTTGTAAATCTGCTAAACGAACGCTTTGACGCAAATATAAATATCTCAAATTTTATCCCGCTTCATACTCATAACGAAGATGACTTTTTCACAAATTTAAGTGATACTTTTTTTAGCAGAAATGTAGCCTACATGAGCGATGCTGGTATGCCAGGTATCAGCGATCCAGGTGTTAGCCTAGTAAGATATGCTCAAAAAAATAACATTGAATATGAAATTTTAAGCGGAGCAAATGCTGCACTTTTAAGTGTGGTCGCAAGTGGACTTTGCGATAAGGAATTTGTCTTTTTAGGATTTTTGCCAAATACTGGCAGAGATAGGTCTTTGGCTATCCAAAATGCTCTAAATTTAGCCTATCCAGCCGTTATTTACGAAAGCCCAAAACGCATACTAGGCCTAGCACAAAGCATCGCAAATCTAGAACCTGAGAGAGAAATTTTTGCCATAAAAGAGGCCACTAAAAAATTTGAGAGTAAGTTTAAAGATAGTGCTAAAAATTTAGTCCAAATTTTAGAAAAAGCAAATTTAAACGGCGAGTGGGCGGTTGTCATCTCAAAAAGTGACAAAACAGCCACTCAAAATATCACAAAAGATGAGATACTTTCGCTTGATCTTGCCCCAAAAGTAAAAGCAAAATTACTTAACAAAATAACTGGAGAAGATGTAAAAAAGATATATGATGAGCTTACGAAAGCTTAAATCATAGGCTACAAAACTGCTAAGTGACACTGAAACGAAAGTATAAAATTTACTCTAGTTGCATACAAAAATAAGTTAAATTTTAATTGACTTTAGCTACCATAAGCTACCATGATAATATACGGAAAACAACTATTTTTACATATTTTGAACAAGCGACCACAGATACTAGAAGAGATATATCTCTCAAAGGAGTGTGACAAAAAACTCTTCTCTAAAATTTGTGGCACAGGCAAAAAAATTATTCGCTTGGATAATCAAAAAGCACAGTCTTTAGCTCGCGGTGGGAATCATCAAGGTTTTTTAGCGAATGTTAGTGAGTTTGAATTTTCAGACATTGCCGAGCTTAAAAAGCTAAATTTTATCGCTATTCTTTATGGTATAAGCGATGTTGGCAATATCGGTGCTATCGCTAGAAGTGCCTATGCTCTAGGCTGCGAAGGTCTTGTGGTAGTGGCAAAAAGTATAAATATGCAAGGTGTTTTAAGATCAAGTAGTGGCGCTGCTTATGAGATACCAATAGCGATTTTTGAAGACGGGCTTAGTTTGCTAAATGAACTAAAACAATTTGGTTTTAAAATTTATGCAACAGCAAGTAATGGAAAAAACGTAAAAGAGATAAAGTTTGCTGGTAAAAGAGCTTTGGTAATGGGCTCAGAGGGCGAAGGCATACCGCAAAAGGCTCTAGCGAAGTGTGATGAGTGTATTGGTATAAAGTTAAAAGAGGGCTGGGACTCCTTAAACGTAAGTGCAGCTTTTGCAATAATTTGTGACAGGATGATAGATGAATGAATTAGAGAATTTAAAAGAGATAGGTATAAAGGAAATTTCACGTAAAACGCATATTGAGCCCACATTTTTACAATATATTTTTGATAAAAATTTTGAAAAATTATCACGTTTAAATATTAGAGGCTATGCCAAAATTTTACAACGTGAATATGATGTTGATTTGAGCGAGTTACTAGCTGAATATGATGCCTTTATGCAAGAAAACACCCCGGATGAGAGTCACAAAACTAAAGTTACTCCAAAAATTTCTTCTTACACTCCAAAAGATATTACCATACAAAAACAAAGCGGTAGCGGCGGTATTGGATTTTTATTTTGGCTCATCATTTTAGCTATTATCGCTGGTGGGGCATATCATTTTGATGCTTACAAATATATCGAGAATTTTTTATCATTTTTAAATGATGAGAATAAAAGCGTGAGCTATTCGCAGTCAAGTATAGTAAATGAGGTGAAGAAAAATATCATCGATACAAATATCACCATCTCTCAAAATAGCCCTAAAATAGAAGCAAACGTATCAAGTGTGAAAATTTCAGCTCCAGTTGAGCAAAATGTGACAACAAGTCCTGCAAACATGGAGCAAAATGTTGTGAAGCCAAGCATGGTGGCTCAGCCAGCTCCTAAGATAGAGCAAAACATTACAAAGCCACTAAATGAGGCGGTCATTACGCCAAAACAACGTGTATGGATAGGGATAATTAATCTTGAAAATGGTCAAAAAGTATCAAACGACACAAGTAAAAGCATAAATATAAATTTAGATCAAAGACAGCTCGTAGTTTGTGGAAATGGCAACATTGAGCTAAAGATCGGTGATAAGGTGACAAAATATAATCCAAGCCGCCCGGCTAGGTTTTTAGTAGAAAATGGAGAGATGAAATTTGTGAGCTATGATGAGTTTGTAGAACTTAACAAGGGCAAATCTTGGTAAGAAAAATAGCAATTTTTACCGCTTTTAGTGTATTTGCCTATGCCTTTAGCTTACAGACTAGTGCAAGTGCTTTAAGTAATGTTGAAAATGTGCAAATTTCTTTAGAAAATTTAGATCAAAATGGCTCACTCGATGTTAATGATCTAGTATCAAGATTAAAACAAAACTCAAGTTACGATAGCATTTCATTTGGTTCAAATAGTTTGAATTTAAAATTTATAAGTGAGCAAAAAGTTCCTTCTACATTATTTGTAAAATCAATAAATTCAACTCTGGATGATGCCAACATAAGTATCTCAAGGATAAATTCTCTAAAAAATGGAGATCAAATTTCTTATGGAATTTCAGCCATAAAAAATGGCGGAATAGATCCAAGTTTATTAAGCTTAGCGCTTAGTCAAAGCGGTTTTAAAATTTTAGGATTTGATAGAGTTGATGGGAATTTAGAGATATTTTTAGATGCTCAGAATATGATCCTTAAGGCTACAAAGGTAAATTTTGACGAAGAGACACCACTTTTAAAAAGCGGTGGTACTTATTTTGTTGATGTTGAGGGTGCAAGTAGTCTGGATATCGCATCAAAAGAGTCAAATAGATGGATGCCACTTGTTAGAATTTATGATAAAAATTTAAATCAGATTGACTCTATAAAAGAGGAGCAAGCAAAAACCGCCGTTTCTATAAATTTAGCAATAGGCGCAAAATACGCATTAATTAGCGACAATGTTGATATAAATAATATAAAAAATGAGATAATTATCAAGCTTATAAAATAGGAGTAAGCAGTGTTTGATGAGATAAGATTTAATACAATTGAGCGTTTGCCAAACTACGTTTTTGTCGAAGTAAATGCAATAAAAATGGCTGCACGAAGAGCTGGCGAGGACATCATCGACTTTTCTATGGGTAATCCTGAGGGCAGAACGCCACAGCACATTGTCGATAAACTATGTGAAAGCGCGCAAAAGGACAAGACTCACGGCTACTCAGCCAGTGCTGGAATTTATAAGCTTCGTCTTGCCATTTGCAACTGGTATAAGAGAAAATATGGCGTAAATTTAGACCCAGATACCGAAGCAGTCGCCACGATGGGTAGCAAGGAAGGCTTTGTGCATCTTGCTCAAGCCGTGATAAACCCAGGCGATGTGGCTATCGTGCCTGACCCTGCATATCCGATACACACGCAAGCGTTTTTGTTTGCTGGCGGAAGCGTCGCAAAGATGCCACTTCACTACAATGATAAATTTGAGCTAGACGAAAATAAATTTTTTGAAAACTTAATCCAGACGATACACGCAAGCTCGCCAAAGCCAAAATATGTAGTTGTAAATTTCCCTCACAATCCAACGACTGTGACCGTGCAAAAGAGCTTTTACGAGCGCCTTGTAAGCATCGCAAAGCAAGAGAGATTTTACATCATCTCAGATATCGCCTACGCTGATCTTACCTTTGATGGCTACAAAACGCCAAGTATCTTTGAAGTAGAAGGCGCAAAAGATGTTGCAGTCGAGTGCTACACTCTTTCAAAGAGCTACAACATGGCTGGCTGGAGAGTTGGCTTCATGTGCGGAAACAAGAGGCTTTGCGCCGCTCTTAAAAAGATAAAATCATGGGTTGATTACGGCATGTTTACGCCGATACAAGTCTCAGCCACGGTCGCACTTGACGGTGATCAAAGCTGTGTTGAAGAGATACGCCAAATTTATGAAAAAAGAAGAGATGTGATGATAGAGGCCTTTGCTCAGGCTGGTTGGGAGCTTAAAAAGCCAAATGCTAGCATGTTTATCTGGGCGAAACTTCCACCAAAGGTGAGCCACTTAGGCAGTCTTGAGTTTTCAAAACAGCTTCTTACAAAGGCATCAGTTGCTGTTAGCCCGGGCATTGGTTTTGGCGAGGGCGGAAACGATTATGTGCGCTTAGCTCTTATCGAAAATGAAAATAGGATAAGACAAGCAGCAAGAAATATAAAAAAATATTTGAAAGAATTTGAATGAATGTAGCGATATTAGGCGTTGGAACCGTTGGTGAGTCGGTTGCAAAAATTTTACTAAAAAACAAAAAGCTAATCGCAGCAAGATGTGGCGAAGAGATAGTGCCAGTCATCGGTGTGGTTAGAAATTTAAATAAAAAAAGAGACTCTGGCATCCCTTTGACTGATGATATAAATAGCGTCATAAACCGCGATGATATCGATGTTTTTGTCGAGCTTATGGGCGGAGTTGAAGAGCCTTTTAAAGTGGTGAGTGAAATTTTAAAGCGCAAAAAAGCGGTCGTCACTGCAAACAAGGCACTTCTTGCCTATCATAGATATGCTTTGCAAAATTTAGCCAAAAATATACCATTTGGCTTTGAAGCAAGTGTGGCTGGGGGCATACCGATCATTAGAGCCTTAAGAGAAGGCTTAAGCGCAAACCACATCGTTAGTATAAATGGCATACTAAATGGCACTAGCAACTACATCCTAACCTCGATGATGGACGAGGGCTCAAATTTTAAAGACGCGCTTAAAAAGGCGCAGGAGCTTGGGTATGCCGAGGCTGATCCTACTTTTGATGTGGGTGGCTTTGATACGGCTCATAAGCTTCTCATCCTTGCTAGCATCGCATACGGCGTGCACGGCGATCCAGAGGATATTTTGATCGAAGGAATACAAGGTATTACACCTGAAGATATATTTTTCGCAAAAGATTTCGAATACTCAATAAAACTTCTAGCAATTGCTAAGAAAAGCGAGGGTAAAATCGAACTACGTGTGCATCCAGCACTTGTACCGCAAAATAAAATGATAGCAAAGGCAAGTGGTGTGACAAATGCGATCAGTGTCGTTGGCGAGGTCGTTGGCGAGACGATGTACTATGGACCTGGAGCTGGTGGCGATGCAACGGCAAGCGCCGTGATCAGCGATCTTATCGACATCGCAAGAGATAGCAAATCGCCAATGCTAGGGTATAAAGCACCTTTTGAATTAAATACGCTTGAGCTACTTGACCGCGATAGGATAAAGACAAAGTATTACTTTAGATTAAAAGTCGAAGATAAAATGGGTGTGCTAGCAAAGATTACAAATTTAATGAGCGAAAATAATTTATCGATTGATAGCATACTTCAAAAACCAAAAGATGAGAGCGAATTTGCTGTATTGTTTTTTACGACACATACGAGTCTTGAGGCTGATGTAAGAAGGACAATTGAAATTTTAAAAGAGCAAGAGTATATAAAAGAAGAGCCATTTATGATGAGAATCGAGGAGTAGCTTGGGACTAAAAGAGTATCTCTTTGGCAAAAGCTCAGAAGATAGGGCGTGCGAATTTTTACAAAAACTTGGTTTTGTCATTTTAGAGAGAAATTTTCACTCTAAATTTGGCGAGATCGACATCATCGCACTAAGTAGCGATAAAATTTTGCACTTTATAGAGGTAAAAGCAACTAGCGGAGAATATGAAGCAGAGTATAGACTAAATAAGGCAAAATATATAAAAATTTTAAAAACTATAAATTTTTATATGATGAAAAATGAGCCAAATAGAGATTTTCAAGTCGATTTAGTTGTCATAAAAAATGAAAATTTAGAACTGATAGAAAATATTAGTTTATAATAAAATTTATTATTTAGATAAAATTTAAATTTAATTTGTATAATTGCCACATTTTAAAAATAAGGAGAAAAAATGGGAAAATACATCGAACTTACAAAAGAAAATTTTGATGTTACAAAAGAAGGCGTTGCTTTAGTAGACTTTTGGGCTCCATGGTGCGGACCTTGCCGTATGCTAGCTCCAGTGATCGAAGAGCTTGCCGAAGACTTTGACGGTAAAGCAAAAATTTGCAAGGTAAATACTGACGAAGTGCAAGATCTTGCGGTTGAGTTTGGCATCAGATCGATCCCAACATTGCTATTTTTCAAAAATGGCGAGCTAGTTGAGCAAATGGTCGGTGCACAGTCAAAACAAGCCTTGACTGACAAACTAAATTCGCTTCTTTAATGAGCGAAAAAAGAAGAGGAAGCCTACTTCCTCTTACATATATATTTGGTTCATTTTTTGGTGCAGCTATGATAGCAGCTGCATTTGCGTATAGCAACTATCGTTTTTCACAATATAAATTTGTTGATTTTGCGAAGCTAGTTTTCTACGAAAAAAGCGAAATTTTTACTCCAAAAGAGCCAAAATACACGCTTTTAATCTTCAGCTCAAATCAATCAAAATTAGACGAAATTTTACCAATCAAAAATGAAACAGTTGTGGCAATCGATATCTTTCAAAAAAGATATGAGTCAAACTCAACACTAAAATATATAAGCTCAGATATAAATACGGTCTTGGAGCTAATGCGAAATTTAAGCATCACAAAGCTTCCAAGTAGTGTTGAGATAGTTCATCAAAGGGACGAAATTTATAAACAAAATTCGTCCATAAATGTTTTAGAATAAAGGAAATTTATGCTTGATTTAGCGATCATCGGAGGCGGTCCAGCAGGACTAAGCGCCGGACTTTACGCCACTAGAGGCGGACTAAAAAATGTTGTAATGTTTGAAAAAGGCGAGCCTGGCGGTCAGATCACCTCTAGCTCAGAGATAGAAAACTACCCAGGCCAAAAAGCCCCTGGCGAGAGCGGTTTTGACTTTATGAGCACTTGGTGGAAGCAGTGTAGTGCATTTGGACTAGTTCATAAGTGGGCAAACGTCGTTGGTGTTAGAAAAAACAGTGACGGTAGCTTTGAAATTTTACTTGAGGGCGGTAAGAGCGAGCAGGCAAAGGCTGTCATCGTAGCAACTGGCTCAACTCCAAGACGTGCTGGCTTTAAGGGCGAGGATGAGTTCTTTGGCAAAGGTGTTAGCACATGCGCAACATGCGATGGATTTTTTTACAAAAATAAAGAGGTAGCTGTTCTTGGCGGTGGCGACACAGCCGTTGAAGAGGCACTTTATCTAGCGAATATCTGCTCAAAAGTCTATCTAATCCATAGACGTGAAGAGTTTAGAGCGGCGCCAACTACGGTTGAAAAAGCTAGAAAAAATGAAAAGATCGAGTTTATAACAAGTGCGACGATAAAAGAGGCACTTGGCGATAAAATGGGCCTAACAAAGATCGTACTTGATACCAAAAATGGCGAGCGTGTGCTTGATGTGCCAGGAATTTTTACATTTGTCGGACTAAATGTAAATAATGAAATTTTAAAAGATGAAAATGGCAAATTTATCTGCGAAATGGTTGATGGCGGGCAGGTTAAGACAAATCTTAAGATGCAAACTAGCCTAAATGGACTCTTTGTAGCAGGTGATATCAGAGAAGACGCTCCAAAGCAAGTCATCGTAGCAGCAGGTGACGGCGCAGTGGCTGCACTTAGTGCTATGAGTTACATAGAAAGCTTGCATTAATACTAAAATTTAGCCAAATTTTTTGGCTAAATTTTTCTTCTTTTTTCTATTAAAATTTTGATTTTATACGCATTTTTAAAAGCCTATTTGTAATCTACATATAATAAATTTTATGTTAAATTTCACCCAAAAATCAAAGGATAAATTTTGGTAAGAATAGGCCTTTATGGTGCTAGTGGAAAGATGGCTCAAAGTATCATTTCTTGTTTAAAAGATGAAAAAGATGCCACTCTAAGCATCGCTTTTAGCCAAAAAAATCAGGTTGAAAATTTAAGTAACGAACTTTTGACAAATGACTTTGCTAAATTTTTTGAAGCATGCGATGTGATAATCGACTTTAGCCAAAAAGAGGCTACAGTAGCACTGCTAAACTACGCTAGAACTAATCCAAAACCACTAGTTATCGGTACGACCGGGTTAAATGACGAAGATAAAAACTTACTCCATTTAGCATCTGGAGCTATGCCTATTCTTTACGCAACAAATATGAGTTTGGGCGTAGCTGTACTAAACCGCCTTGCAAGGATCGCTTCAAAAACATTAAGAGAATTTGACATAGAGATAGTAGAGCAACACCATAGGCACAAAAAGGACGCTCCAAGCGGCACAGCAATGACCTTAGCTGGTTGCGTGGCTGAGGCTAGGGATCTAAATTTAAAAGATGTTTTAGTCACTGGTAGAGCTGGCATGGTGGGCGAAAGAAGCAAGGACGAGATCGCAGTCATGGCGCTTCGTGGTGGCGATGTGGTCGGTCGCCACACAGTTGGCTTTTATAATGACGGCGAGTTTATTGAGCTAAATCACACCGCAACAAGTAGGGTAACCTTTTCAAAAGGTGCGATCAGGGCTGCTATTTGGCTAAAAGATCAAAGTAGTGGTCTATACTCGATAGACGATAGTTTAGGGCTTGATGATTAAATTTGAGCTTGATGATGTAGAGAGCTACAAGCTAGAATTTGGTGATAAATTCTACCTGCTGGAGTGTGAAAAGCGCCAAAATTTAAGAACCGGCGATATAGTAAAGCTTATATTTAGATTTGAAGATGATAAGTTTGCTCAGGTTGAGCGCATGTGGGTGGTCGTTAGCGAGACAAATAACGGCGAATTTACCGGCATTTTAGACAATGAACCATTTACAAAAGGCTGTTTAAATGTTGGCGATGAGATCAAGTTTAACTACAAAAATGTTCTTGAAATTTACAAAGATGATGAAAACTAAAGGAAAAAAATGTGTGCAATAGTTGGTATTATAAATTCTAAAGATGCAGCAAAGACTGCCTATTATGCGTTATTTTCTATGCAGCATCGCGGTCAAGAGGCGAGCGGCATTAGCGTTTGTGATGATGGAGAAATTTCTACTCATAAGGGTAATGGCCTAGTTACAGAGGTCTTTAATGAAGAAATTTTAAGATCGCTAAAAGGTGATATGGCGATCGGTCACAACCGCTATGCAACGGCTGGTAAAAACTCGGGTCGTGACGCCCAGCCAATAGCCGCTAACTATTCTTTGGGACAAATTTCAATCGTCCATAATGGAAATTTGGTAAATAAAGATGAAGTTAGAGATGAGCTTATTAAAGATGGTGCGATATTTCAGACAAATATGGATACTGAAAATATCATCCATCTAATCGCAAGAAATCATAGTGAACACTTGCAGGACCGTATTATTGCAGCACTTGATAAGATAAAAGGTGCTTATTGTCTGCTTATCCAGTCACGCCATAAAACCTTTGCCATAAGAGATCGCTGGGGTGTTAGGCCACTAAGCCTTGGCAAGCTAAAAGATGGTGGATATATCGTAGCTAGCGAGACTTGTGCTTTTGATCTTGTGGGGGCTAGCTTTATAAGAGATATTAGGCCTGGTGAGATGATAGTTTTTGAACATGGAAAAAGTGAGTTTCAAAGTATTCAAATTTATGAGCCAGATCCTAGAATTTGTGCATTTGAATATATCTATTTTGCTCGCCCAGATAGCGTGATAGAAGGTAAAAGCGTCTATGAAGTTAGAAAAAAAATGGGTGAAGTACTAGCTAAAAAGAGCAAAATTAAAGCAGATTTTGTCGTACCTGTACCAGATAGCGGAGTACCAGCAGCACTTGGATATGCAAACGAGAGCAAGATCCCTTTTGAGCTAGCTATCACCAGAAACCACTATGTAGGCAGAACCTTCATCGAGCCAAGTCAGGAGATGAGAAATTTAAAAGTTAAGCTAAAACTTAACCCGATGTCATCGGTTCTAAAGGGTAAAAGTATCGTTGTTATCGACGATAGTATCGTTCGCGGTACTACTTCAAAAAAAGTGGTTGATCTTTTAAGGCATGCGGGCGCTAAAGAGATTCATTTTAGAGTCGCTTGTCCTGAGCTTAAATACCCTGAGCGATATGGCATCGATACACCAAGCTTTGAAGAGTTAATAAGCTCTAAAAAAAATGCAGAGGAAGTAAGAGAATATATCGGTGCAGATAGCTTAGAATTTTTAAGTATAGACGAACTTAAAGAAAGTATCGGCAATGAGCGAAAATATTCGCTTGTAAGCTTTGATGGCGACTATTTCATAAAGTGAAAAATTTAGCCATTTTTTTGCTTGTTGCAATATTTTTTAGTGGTTGCTCACAAAAGAATCCAAGCAAAAAAGACGAAATTTCTATTTACGTAAGCTACTATGAGATAAATGGCACAAAACAGCAGCTGCAAATAAAAACTGTTCAAAATTTTATAGAACAAAATGCTAGTGTGCCATTTTTTGGTATAGTAAATCTTTTAGCAGAAGATAAAATTTTAAATGCTTATTCGCTTGCAAAGGGCACCATAAACGTACTTGAGGTAAATAATAGCTCTATAAATTTAAATAAATCAAGTGATATTCTGGCTTTAAAAAAAGCTAATGAGATAAAATTTTATGAGATAAGGCCTGATGTGCTTGAGAGTGTTAAATTTAGCTCACAAAATAGTGTTTGTGGTGATTTTTTGTTACAAAAACCAGTGCATGTAAGTGTAGTAACAAACTACTATTTAAGAGATGATAGCTTTTTTGCAAGCTTAATAGAGGCAAATTTCTTTTATAAAAAAGGTGCAAAGATCCTAAAAAAAGAGTTTGTTTATAATATAGCCGAGACTAAAATCCTACAAGAAGCAAAAGAATTTACACAAAAGACAAAGCAACTTTTCTTAAATGATCTACAAAAATTGGGCAGGCTACTTGACATACTTTGTACTTTTTAAATCTTTATCTTAAAAAATCGTGTTTATTGCAGATGCTAAAAAGATAAAATTTACTCTAAAATCAAACTAAGACTTAGCGTTTTATCCTATGAAATTTGTAAAAATTTGCTTTAAATTTGACTTAGTAGCAATTTAGTTTTGTGATATTCATGCCATTTTTAAAATAAGGCGGATATGGCATATATACGGTAAATGGTGTGCTTTTTTGCTTTGGTAAATTTTTGGCTACATCAAATTTATATTCAACTGTATTTGGCCTCTCGTCCTTATCTGTGCCAAGAACCCATGAGAAAAATGAAAGCCCACTTGGCTTAAAAAATGCTTCCCCACCAAGGTCATTTTTATTTAGCGGTTGGTTGATTAGTTTGACTGTCAGCGTGCAGTTGCTAATTGTAAATTTACCGATGTTTCTTACTTGCCCCTTAAAAACAATACTTTCATTTCGCAAAATTCGCTCACTTTTTACATTTTCAAGCATGCCTTTTTTTGTATATTTGTCAAGCACTAGCATCAAAAAAACAGCAAGTGTAGTTGAGACCAAAATGTTTGTAAAAAATAGTGATAAAAATAACTTTCGCTCAGCTCTAAGTGAAAGAACAAGAAACAAAATAGAAAGTAGAGCAATCGCAAAAAGAACGATAATATGAACTATCGTAAAATATGCTGAGCTCATCAAAAACACTCCACTTTTTTAGAGATATTGTAATCTATAAATGCGAAATCATTGACAAATTCTTTAATCTCAATGCTTTGCTTTGGCAAAAATTCCTCGTTTAAGATGATTCTTTTTCTAGCAAATGGATTAAGTGAGTTAAAAAAGTCTTTCGTATTTTGCCTTGAGCTTAGATAGAAGTCAAGCTCGATTTTACAGATATTAAGTATATTATTTGAATTATTTGTAATATTAAAATCAACCATTAGCGCATCAACATATTGAAGCTGCTTGGTGGTTATTTTGCTTATACTAACTGGCCTTAAATTTTCATTTATATATTTGTTTGCGTAGTAATTACCTACAAAAAGTCCGAAAAAAGCAGCCAAAATAAATAAAAATCCTATCTGCCACCACGATTTTATCGCGATAAAAATTCCTAAAAGTACGATTAGTATAAAAGCTAAAAATATCCAGCCATAGGTTAGAAAATCAATGAGCTTTGCATTTTGCAATACAAAAAGCAAGTTGTGCTTAATGCTGTTTAACATCTCGCGATCTTTTCTCTTCAATGCCGCTCATACCAAAACGTCTTGCAAGTTCGTTTTTTACAGCATCTAGATGGATATTATGGGCTGAAAGTGCTACAAGTGCATGAAAGCAAAGATCGGCTGCTTCGTAGATCAGATCATTTTTTGCTTTTTGCTCATCTTGCTTTGAGTTTTCCGCGAAACTAAGATCCTTTGCAGCCATTATAAATTCGCCAGCCTCTTCGCCAACTTTCTTTAAAATTTGATTTTCACCTTTTTTAAAAAGACTTGACACATATGAAGTTTCAGGGTTGGCATTTAGCTTTCTATCTTCTATCACATGGTAAAGCTCGTCAAGCACACCATAATTTATTTTTTTGACTTCAGTTTTTGTATCTAAAATTTTACCGTCATGCAAATTTATTTCATTAAAAAAACACGACCTTGCTCCAGTGTGACAAGCTGCACCTCCGTTTTGAATCACCTTTAAAAGCAAAGTATCGTTGTCGCAGTCTAAAAAAGCAGCCTTTATCTCCTGAGTGTTGCCACTTTCTTCACCTTTTTTCCAAATTCTATTTTTAGTGCGTGAAAAGTAGTGAGCGTAACGGCTAGATAGACTTAAATTTAATGCTTCTTCGTTCATGTAAGCAAGCATTAAAACTTCATTTGTGGCATGATCGCAAACCACTACTGGAAGCAATCCACCAACTTTTTGCCAGTCTATACTTTTTGTTACGCTATTCATTTTTATCTCTCGCTTACTGAGCTAGCTCTTGCTTTATCTTTTGCATCTAGCCAGATGTTTGGCACAGCTCCACCAGGTGTTAAGAAAATTTTAGCATCTTTGTTTTCTTTTAGAGCCTCGTTAAATTTGTTTTGCGTCTCGATCTGCTTTAAATTTAGTAGATTTTGATCGACACTTTTTGCAACCTCTTTGTTTGCATACGCGGTTGCGTCAGCCTCGATTTTAATGGCATCAGCCTTGCCTTTTGCTTCAATGATCGCAGCTTTAGCTGTACCTTCAGCAAGTGCGGCTTGTTTTAAGGCTTCTTGATTTGCTCTTTCTACTTCGTATTTTGTTCTTTCAGCTTCTTGTTTTGCGATCTGAACACGTTCTATTTGCTCTTTTACCTTTGAAGGCAAGATGATCTCACGAAGTTGCACTGTTAAAAGCTCAACTGGCTTATTTGGCTGAGAGTCGATATCTTTTCTTATACCATCATCGATTTGTCTTGCTAGATCGTTTCTCTTTGTTGGAAGCTCTTCTGCTGTATATTTACCAGCGATACTGCGAACTACGTCACGAACGACAGGGTCAACTATCTTGCTCTCCCAGCTAAGACCCCAAGAGGCAATAGTTTGAGGGGCATTTTCTGGATTTAAACGGTATTGCACAGTAATATCAATGCTAACTGGTAAATTTCTAGCATCAAGCACTGAAATAGAATTTTTACGTAAAATTCCAGCACCAACGCCTTGATATGATTTTTGCATTGATTCGCCCATATCCTCGCCAGAAGTATAGTTTATGATCCTAACTCTAGTGTCCACGATTATGATATCTTGGATAAAAGGTAAAAAGAAGTGAAAGCCTGGTTGCAAAGGATTTGGCTCGTATTTACCTGCTGTAGACTTGATGCCAACTTCACCTGAGTGAATCACTTTAAATGGCTGAGTGATAGCAAAAATAGCAATAATCGCAATTACAATGTAGGCAAGTGCTCCAAATTTACCAAACCCACTTGGTAGATTTGGCATTTTAAAGTCCTTTTTGAAAGGTGGCTCTTTGTCGCTATTTTGACCTGGGCCTCTGTTGTCATTACCTGGCTTTTTTTTATTGAAATAATCGTTTAAATCAGCGGGCATTTCATTCCTTTAAATTTTTAAATATATGTTAAAAATGATTCATATTTTTTATTTAGACCATAAACCACGTCGAAATAAGCTTTTTGTAGTCTCTTTGTCACTTCACCTCTAGCGCCATTACCAATGATGCGGTTATCTATGCTATTTATCGGTGTTACTTCAGCTGCAGTGCCTGTGAAAAATGCCTCGTCAGCTGTGTAAGCCTGATCTCTTGTGATGCGTTCTCTTCTTACTTCGATGTCAAGATCATGAGCAAGTCTTATGACTGTATCTTGAGTGATGCTAAGTAGGCTGTTGTCGTTTGGTGGAGTGATTAAAACGCCATTTTCAACGATAAAGAAGCACTCGCCTGGACCTTCAGCCACAAAGCCCTCGCTATCAAGAAGTAGCGCCTCGTCGTATCCAGCCTCTTTTGCCTCGTAGTTTGCCATTTGTGAGCTTAGGTAGTTTGAGCTAGCTTTTGCTCTATTCATTTGGGCAGCAGGTGCAAGTTTGGCAAAGCTTGAAATTTTAACTCTAATGCCTTTTTCTAGGCCTTCATCGCCAAGATAAGCACCCCATTCCCATGAAGCGATAGCAGTTTGAACTGGTGCTTTTGTGTGAGCTACACCCATTACGCCGTATCCTAAAAATATAAGTGGGCGGATATAGACGTTGCCGTCATATTTGTTTGCGCGAAGAAGCTCTATTTGTGCTTTTTCAAGCTCTTCCTCGGTGTAAGGTACATTTAAAACGGTCATTTTTGCTGATCTTAAAAGCCTTTTTGTGTGATCTTGGAGTCTAAAAATAGCTAGACCTTTTTTTGTTTTATAAGCTCTTGTGCCTTCAAATACGGCATTAGCGTAGTGCAAAGAGTGAGTTAGAACGTGTACTTTTGCATCGTCCCATTTAACTAATTTTCCATCCATCCAGATAAATTCTGAAGCATTCATTGTTAAACCTTTCTTTTTTCTTAGAAATTTTGGTCTGAGTTTATCTAAAATTGCTTTAAATTTACATTTCTAAGACCAAAATTTGCAGATATTACCCGCCAAAACTACTTATCTAAAAGCTCTTGTATGATCTTTGCCATCTCATCGATTGATGAAGCTGCGCTTAAGTTTATTAAGTATTTGCCACTTACTACAAAAGCTGGCACACCGCTGATACTTGCCACATCATAAGAGGCAAACCACGCATCTAAAAGTTCTTTTGCTCTTTCGCTATTTAGTGCTTTTTCGTAGTCGTCCTTGCTCACGTGAGCTGCTTTAAGGGCTAAATTTATAAATTTCTCTTTGTCTTTGCCATCACTAAAATCATCTTTTTCATCATGTCTTGCTTTATAGATCGCAAATTTTGCTTGCTTAAATTTTGACTCATCGCTTAGTAGATCAGTGCCATTTGCCTCATCTATCGATATAAGAGCGGCAAAAATTTTACTTGCGGTCTCGCCAAGCTTGCCTTTTGTGCTTAGATGATATGGGATAAATTTCACATCTTCAAGCTTTGACATCAGCTTTTTTGTGATAGTCCGGTCAAATTTATAGCAGTGTGGGCAGTCGTAGCTAAAGACCTTAACTACCGAGTTTTTAGACACATTAAGCGGTTTTGCTAGAGTTTGATACTCCACACCTTCAGTTAGTGCTGATAAATTTAGCGCAAAAAACGCACTTAAAATTAGTATTTTTATAAGCTTCATCTTTGCTCCTTATTTTACAAGATCAGCTAGCACTTTTGCGGCGTGGTCTTTGGCTTTTACGCTTTTGTAAATTTTAACTATCTTGCCGTCTTTGCCGATCACAAATGTGCTTCTTGCGATGCCAAGATACTCTTTGCCGTAGTTTTTCTTAACTTGCCAAACACCATAAAGCTTTGAAATTTCTTTATCCTCATCGCTTAATAGAATGTGCTTTAAATTTTGCTTTGCGATAAAGCCAACGTGAGACTTCACACTATCTGGGCTAACGCCGATAATAACGGTGTCATTTTTGATAAACTGATCGTAGTTTGCGCTAAATTCGCAAGCCTCAGTCGTGCAGCCAGGAGTGTTGTCCTTTGGGTAGAAGTAAAGCACCACGTTTTTGCCTATAAAGTCCTTTAGTGCGACCTTTACACCGTCTTGATTTAGCGCTTCAAACTCTGGTGCTTTATCGCCAACTTCAAGTGTTATTTTTCGTTCAATATCTGCTTTGCTAAATTCGCTCATTTTATCACCTTTCTCTTATCTTCTACGCTTTCGCCACCTACGCCGATGTTGCTAGCATCGTGAGTTTCTATGAAAATCATAACCGCCTCTTTTTTCTTGCCAAGCACTCTTACAAGCGTCTCAGTCACCTCTTTAAAAACTTGATCTTTTTGCTCTTTTGTCGGCTCTGGGCCTGCTATTTTGATATTAACATAAGGCATTGTTGCTCCTTTTTAAGATGTAAAATATTAGCCAAAATGAGTGAAATTTCAGATTAAAGCCTTTATTTAAGAATTTGGCATTAAAATACAAAAACTTGTTACATAGGAGCGAAAAATGGACTACAACAAACATAACAAAGGCTTTGTTTGCTTTATGTACGGCTTTGGACGAAGCAGGGCAGTTTATGCTGTTTTGATGTTTTTAGTCATATTTTTGCTTGGTTTTTTGACATTTGGCTCAAGTGCTCAAGCTGACATTTTAAATTTACAAATAGCCCTTAGTGTCATGCTTTGCGGGCTTTTACTCATCCTTGTAAATCCAAAAATTTTTATCATCAAGCTAATTGGGTATTTAATTTCACTTGCTGGCGTTATGATCGCTCTTCACAATGCAAATTTGCTAGGCGAAGGCTTTAGCTTATATTTTTACGCAAGCCTAGTTTTTGGCGCATTCATGATGCTTATGCTTCTTAGCTGGTTTGTTTATAACGCAAGAAGCAGCGAAGTAAATGAAATTTAGTTCGCCACTCCCATAAGCACACTTGTGTAAGTGTTTTGTTTAGGCTCTGAACTTGTTGCATCGTTTACATTTATGCGGCCAGTCTCAAGCCTAGCCTTTATGAGTGCTTCTTTTACTGCATTTGCACGCTCATTTGCAAGCTCAACTAGCTTTTCCTTATCCACTTCGATAGCTTTTATTGCCTCTTCTCTTAAGGCTTTATCGCTTTTATCTTTAGCGTTTGGAACGAGAGAATTTAGCACGGTAATATAATCTTTGCCACTTGAGGCGATTATTTGATTTATCTTTTGATCAAGCTTTTTTTCTTTAAAGTAGAGCACATCTATTTCAGAGTAAGTAGGTGTGATGCTAAGTTTCATCATAGGCTTTGCAGTAGTTAATTTTATAAAATCAGCTATTTTTGGTGCTTCTGAGCTTATTAGCTCGCTACTTCCAGCAAGAAAATCAATAGAGCTAAGGTCCTTGCCGCCAAGCCCTAGAGCATTACCCAAAAATCTAAATGGAGCTAATGTGATATCAGCAAAGAGCTTTTTAATAGCAGCCCAAATGACACCGCCATATTTAAAGTCAGGATCGTCTAAATTTCCTTCAACTGGAAGGTCGATATTTATTTGATTATTTTGATCGCTTAATATCGATATAGCAAGCGAAAGTGGCAAATTTACAGCATCTTTTGAATCAACCTTTTCTCCAAGTGTGAGTGTGTCAAAATTTATAAGATTTGAGCCGTTTAGTTTTGAATCAACAACGCTATAATTTAGATTTAAATTTAACTTACCTTTTTTTATTTTATAGCCCAAAAATTGCCCGCTATATGGTGTTATGTCGATTAGATCGATGTCTTTAAAATCAAGCTTAATGTCGGTATTTTGCTTTAGCTCAAAAGGAAATAATTTTGCTGTAATCTGAGAAAAGCCATTTTTGCCAACTGTGCCTTTAAACTCGCCCGAACTTGGACGTTTTTTATCGATGTCAGTTAGCTTGCCGTTTAGATTTGAAATTTTTGTAGCAAATGGCATAAATAGTGACGCATCTGAAAAATCAACCTCGCCGTTGTTAAGTGAGAAATTTTTGATACTAAAATTTAGCTCGTCGTCTTTTTTATTAGCTACCTTTTTGCTCTCAGTTTTTTGCTCACTTTGGGCTTTGCTTTTATCTTCTTTTACGATTTTGTTTAGGTTAAATTCACGTTCTTTACTTAGATGAGCCTTGATAAATGGCGAATTTAAAGCAACTCCAGTAATTTCAAGATTATTTTTAAAAAGTGAAATTTTATCTACATCTAAACTTTTAAACGCGATTAGCTTTTCTTTATTTTTATCATCTAATCTAATATCTTTTACACTAAGTTTTGCATCTGCTTTTATATCTTTTGCATAGTGAAGCTGGGCATCTGCGCTCATCTCTCCACTTGAAAGATCTGCCACTAAAAATGGCTTTGCGTAGGCAAAATATTTTGGCAAATTTTTATCTTCAAGTTTGATTTTAGCAGTTATATTAATTGGTTCAAGTTTGATCTTTGAGGTTAGGTCTAAATTTAGCTTTTGCGAGCTTTTCATATCCACTTTTGCGTCAAATGGCTTACTAAAATCGCTACTTAAATTTGCTATTTTTACAAATAAATTATCAAATTTATGAGCGATCTTCTCGCCTTCAAAAAGGTGTGTCAAAGCGATATTGGCGTTATTTACATTGATATTTTTTATATCAAATTTAAACTCACTCTCTTTGCTTTTTGAAGCTGATGTATTCTCCTTTTTGGTTTTAGTGTGATGATTGGCTGTTTTTACTGGCCCATGCTCACCAAGTCCAAGCTGGTTTATCGCACTTAAGCCACCGTCATTTAACTCCGAGTTAAATTTTGGTCTATTTATATCGATATTCTCGGCATTCAAAGCCATATTTAAAATATCAAATTTGATCGTTTTTGTCAGTACATCAGCGATATCTAAAATTTCTTTATTTTTTGCCTTTAAATTTATGCCATTTATACTAAGCTCATCAAGAGTTGCAAGGCTTTTATTGGTATCTTGAGTGAAGCTAATGTTTGAGATTTTAGTCCCTGCCACATTTGCATTCGCATTTTTACTAAGCGGGGCATTGATACCTTCAAACGCTATTTTTTCAAGCGTTAGAGCTGTTTTGTTATTTGCTAAATTTGCATTTAAATTTGAGGCATTTATATCTTTTAGATTTACTAAATTTTTACTGGTTTCATCTATTTTTAGGGCATTTGCATTTATGCTATTTAGTGCAGTTGTCGCATTTAGCTCACTTTTTTCATTTAAATTTGCTAAAAGCGAAATATCGTTTAAATTTAGCGATTTTAAGCTTGCTGTTATTGCATTTTTAAATGACACATCGCTTAAATTTATGGCATTTAACTCTAATTTAGCATCTATCTTGTCTGCTATTTTACTTGATAGATCAAATTTTGGAAGCTCTAGCTCACCAAGGCTTAGTTCGTTTTTGCCCTCATCTATGTTTAGTGATTTTATATTTAAAAAGCTATCCTTTAAATTTATATTTGTAGCGTTCTCGTCGGCAATTAAAGCGTAATTTATTCCTAAATTTATGACCGCATTTTTAAGATTTAGTGTGTCGTTATCGATAAAGCTAATCGCCACTGGATCGATACTAAAGTTCTTTATGCTGATATTGCCCTCGATTTTTAGGGGATTTAGCTTGATATCGCCATTTAGATCGATCTTGTGAGCTAGAGTCGAGTTTGAGTCAAAAATATGGCTGCCTGCACTATTTTTCTTAGTATTTAGCGAGCTTAGCTCGTAGTTTATATCATCAAAATTTACGTTAAATGGATTTGTTAAATTTTGATCGCTATATGAAAATGAGCCTTTGATGATTTTTGCGTTATTTAAGGCAAAATTTATAGAGCTAGTGCTGTTATCTTCGGTAGTTGCGTTATCGTCGCTTATAAAATTGCTAAAGTTAAATTTTGAATTTTTATCCCTTAAAATTTTGACATTTGGCTCTTGAAGCCTAAAAATATCAACTTCAATTAATTTTTTAAAGATAGAAAATGGTTTTAGCTTGACGTCGATTTGCTTTGTGCTAAAAAGTGGCGAAGTGCTGTTTAGCTCAGCGTTTGTCGCATTTAGCTCGAAGGTAAAAGGATTAAATTTAGCACTTTCCACAAAAAGCGTTGCATTGTAGTCTTTTAGATGCTTTGGAGCAATATTTTTGATAGCATAAGGAACACCAAAAAAGCCAAGAAGCGTGTAAATAAGCAAAAGTGAAACTAAACTTATACCTGAAATTAGGGCTATTTTTTTATTTTTATTCATTGTAAAATTTGCCTTGCTATTATCTAAAATAGGAGAGATTTTACTTCAAAAAAGGTTAAAAGATAGTTAGAAATTTAAAACTTCTATACTATAAATTTACATTTAGCTTAATAATACTTTTATATGATTCGTATTACTATGCAGAAATATTTTTAAACAAAGGGGATTGTGATGAAGAAAATTTTGCTTGTCTTTTTTTTGTTGTTTGGCACTCTTTCTTATGCAAATGAAAATACCGTTGTAATAGCTATTGAGGAGCAAACACCTCGTATAAATCCACTTTACGATGAGGATCATGATCCTACGCTTTCGCTAGTTTTTTCTGGACTTACTAGCCACGATGAAAATAGCCACGTCGTGCCTGAGCTTGCGAAGTCTTGGCAGGTGAGTGATGACGGGTTGGAGTATATTTTTGAGCTAAGAGATGATGCTTTTTGGCATGATGGGGTAAAATTTGGCGCAAAAGATGTGAAATTTACTATCGAAGCGGCTCAAAATAAGAAGCTAAACGCGCCTACTATCTCAAACTACGAGGTGGTAAAAAGCGTTGAAATTTTAGACGATTACAAAGTAAAGATCACGCTTAATGAGCCTTTTCCGCCATTTCTTGACGCGCTTAGCTTTGGCGTTTTGCCTGAGCACATTTTAAAGGGCAAAGATATCGCGACTGATAAATTTAATGACGCACCTATTGGCACTGGCGCATACAAGCTTGTAAAATGGAAAAAAGATGAGAGTTTGGAGTTTGTGGCAAATGATAAATTTTACAAAGGTGAGCCAAAGATAAAAAGGGTATTTTTTAAAATTGTTGGTGATGAAAATTTAAGACTTGTAGGGCTAAAAAGTGGTGAGATAGACGTCGCGCTCATCTCTCCAACTGCCGTAAATTTCATAAAAGATGATAAAAAGCTTAGCCTACTTAAGTTTAAAAGTGCGGACTATAGAGCTTTGATGTTTAACTTTAATGATCCTCTTTTTCAAGATAAAAATGTAAGAATCGCCCTAAACTACGCGGTAAATAAAGACGAGATAGTTAAAAAACTATTTCACGGATATGCAAGCGTAGCGAACAATCCGATAGAAAAAAGCTTTGCAAACGACAGCGAGTTTAAATTTAGCTACGATCCGCAAAAGGCTAGGGAGCTGCTTGAAAAGAGTGGCTTTAAGAAAAACAAGGCTGGCTTTTTTGAAAAGGACGGCAAGGAGCTTGGCTTTGATATCTACGCCTTTAATAACGACATATTAAGGGTCAATCTAGCCAAAATTTTAAGCAGTGAGCTAAATAAATTTGGCGTGAGAGCAAAAGCCTACGCTAAGCCAAGAACAGCCTTTAGTATAAGCGAGGTTGATAGCTTTATTATTGGCTGGGGAAGCCCTTTTGATCCAGACTTTCACACGTATAGAATTTTTGGTGGATTTGCCGATGTGAGTGTGAATGAAAATGGCTGGAATTTTAACCACTACAAGGACGCAAACGTCGACCTTGCCCTAAAAAATGCAAGATATACAAAGGACGTGGAGCTTAGAAAAAAATACTACAAAGAATTTCTAAAAGCGCTTTTTGAAAATCCACCTTATATTTTCATAGCCTATCTTGACTATCCGCTCGTCTTTAACAACAAAATTTCAGGCATAAAGACGCAAATTTTAGGCCACCATGGAGCTGGATTTTTATGGAACATAAGAGAGTGGCAAGTAAAATAGTGGATAAAAACTTTGTTTAGAACCATTTTAAAAACAGCGATCTCAAGCCTTGGATTGCTGTTTTTTATCTCATTTTTTCTATTTTTGCTCATATACTTTTTGCCAGGCAATGTCACTGACGCGATGTTTTTGCGAAGCGAAGCGCTAAGCGTTGCCATAAAAGAGCAAATTTTAGAAAATTTGGGGCTAAAAGATGGCTTTTTTGTGCAGTATTTTAGGTGGCTAGCTCACTTTGTGACGGGGGACTTTGGCACTAGCTTTGTAAGTGGAGCAAGCGTTTTTTTACTCATTAAAGAGAGGCTTTTAAACTCGCTTATTTTATTTTTTGCTTCGTTTTTTTTGATAGTTTTTTTATCATTTTTCTTGGGGCTTTTAAGCGCCATTTATAAAAACAAATTTGCCGATATCTTTATAAACTTTAGCTCATTTTTGCTAGCTTCCTTGCCTCATTTTTACATCGCTCTTGTGCTAATAGCGATCTTTAGCGTCTATCTAAATGTGCTGCCAAGCTCTGGGGCAAACGAGCTAGGATCTAGCGGCGTTGGGGTGAAATTTATCATCTTACCAACGCTTGCCATCATCTTGCCACACCTTGGCGCAAACGTGAAATTTGTAAGAGACAGGCTAAATCAAAGCCTAAACGCTGATTTTATCCAGACGGCTCACGCTAGAGGTTTGGGGCGTGGCAAAATTTATCTCTTTGCCATAAAGCACGCAAGCACCGATATAGTCTATTATTTCGCCACACTTGTGGCTGGCGTTTTTGCTGGCTCATACGTCATTGAGAGCATTTTTTCATTTCCAGGCATAGGCAAGCTTGGCCTTGATGCGGTGATCGCCAAAGACTATCCAGTCGCACTTGTGACCATTTTACTAACAGCTGTTTTTGTCGTTTTTGCAAATTTGCTAGCTAAAATTTTTGCTATCTTGGCAGATAAGAGAAATTTATGAGAAAAGTCATATTTTTCTTAGCCTATTTTGTCTTTTTAGCTCTTGTCGCATTTGCCTTTGTGACGCCATTTTTTTCTAAATTTGAGCCAAATTTCACTGACTTTATGGCGGTAAATTTAGCCCCAAGTAGCGAGCATATCTTTGGCACTGATATCCTTGGTAGGGATAATCTCATAAGAGTGGCCTACGCGCTTAAAAACTCGCTTCTTATCTTGCTTTTAGCTGGCTTTTTAACGACGCTTTTCTCGCTCATCTACGCATACTTTGGCACAAGCAAGAGCAGGATTTGCGAGAGCCTTTTTGACAAGGGGCTTGATGCTTTTTTAAGCATACCAAACATCGTTTTTATCATGCTTTTTAGCTCATTTAGTAGCGGAGATCTGCTCATAACCTCTTTTATCATCGCCATTTGCTCCTTTATGCAAGGCGCAAAAGTCTTTATGCAAAATTTAAGACTTAGTAAAAAGTGCGACTACGCCGAGCAAGCTGTGATAAACGGAGCTAGTAAATTTAGCCTTATCTGCTTTGAAATTTTGCCAAATTTAAAGCATTTAATAATTAGTATCTTTGGCATAAACGCGATAAACGCGGTCGTCATGGAGGCAACGCTTGGTTTTTTTGGCGTGGGTAGCGACGCAAATAAAATAAGCCTTGGCATCATGTTAAATGAGAGCAAAGAGGCGCTTTTTCTTGGCTCTTGGTGGATGGTACTTTTCCCTGGCGTGACGCTCTTTTTGCTCATCCTCGCAACCTCGATCATCACGTCAAATTCAAAAAATGGCAATATAAAAATATGATAGAGATTAAAAATTTAAACGTTTTTTATAAGAACAAAAAGCTTTTGCGTGAGCTTGATTTTGGCATGAGTGAGGGTAAATTTATAGGTATCACAGGTGCTAGTGGCAGCGGCAAATCGCTCTTTGCAAAGAGCTTAATAAGGCTTTTTGATGATGATTTTAGAGTGAGGGCGGATAAATTTAGCATTTACAAAAAAGATATCTTAAAACTTAGCCAAAATGATCTAAAAGAGTACCGAAAAAAGGTCGCTGCGCTCGTTTTTCAAAACTCCGTTGCCAGCCTTCATCCGCTCTTAAACGTGGGTGATCACTTCAACGCCTATCTTGGCGGCGATAATAAAACAAATAAAGAGCTTGCATTTGCTTATTTTAGGGAGTTTGGGCTGGGTAATGCAAATCTCATCTGGCACAAATACTCATACGAACTAAGTGGTGGCGAGGCGAGCCGTGTGCAGATCGCTCTAGCACTTTGCCTGAAGCCAAAAATTTTAGTCTGTGATGAGATAACAAGCGGGCTTGATAGCATTAGCGCTAGTCATGTGGCGGGTATCTTGGAGAGTTTAAAGGGCAAGATGAGCGTCATCTTTATCTCGCACGATGAGGCGCTGACAAGCTATCTTAGTGATGAAATTTGGCAGATGAGAGATGGGCGGCTAAATTTAAAGGAAAATGCGTGAAAATAAGGCTTGAAAACGTCTCAAAAAGTTTAAACTTTAAGGAGCATTTTAACGCTAGAGCTGAAGTGCTGCACCTTTTAGAGGGGATAAATTACGAGCTTGATGATGGCGAAAATTTAGCCATTTTGGGGCAAAGCGGCAGTGGCAAAAGCACGCTTGCAAAGCTTATATCATTTAGTGAGCCAAAAAGTGGGGGCAAAATTTATATAAACGATAAAGAGATCACGGACAAAAATGAGCTTAAAAAAGATATCAGATATATCTTGCAAAACCAAAAACAAGCCCTAAATCCAGCGCTAAAAGTAAAAACCGCGATCGCTCACGTGAGGTCATATCTTAAGCTTAGTTTTAGCGAAAATGAGCTTAAAGAGCTTTTGGCAAATTTAAATTTAAAAGATGAAATTTTAGAAAAATTCCCCTCTCAACTAAGTGGCGGTGAGGCGACAAGGGTCGGGATACTGCTAGCACTTCTTTCAAAGCCAAAAATCTTAATCTGTGACGAGATAACAAGCGGACTTGATAACGAGACAAAGCAAAAGATCATAAATTTGCTTTTAAGCTTAGATGAAAAGATCAGCATTATCTTTATCACGCACGATATCCTAAGTGCGATGAAGATAGCGCAAAAGGTGCTAATAATCGAGGCTGGCAAGCAGGTGGCGTGGGGTAAATTTGAAGATCTCACAAACCAAAATGTCCTTAAAAAATACCTCGATGCTGCAAAAATTTATAAAAATAATCTTTGATATAATGCGAGCAAAAAAGGTTAAATTTTGCTAGTTCACATCTGCTGCTCGGTCGATAGCCACTACTTTTTACAGCGCCTACGAAAAGACTTCCCAAATGAACGAATAGTAGGCTATTTTTATGATCCAAACATACATCCATATAGCGAATTTTTACTGCGTTTTGAGGACGTGAAACGAAGCTGTGAGAAGCTTGGCATCAAGCTTTTATGCGGCGAGTATGACTACGAAGCGTGGCTTGGTGGCACAAAAGGACTTGAAAACGAGCCAGAAAAGGGCAAAAGGTGCGAATACTGCTTTGATTTTCGTATGAAAGACTCCGCTAAAAAGGCACTTGAGCTAGGATTTGGTAAGATCACGACGACACTTTTGATGAGCCCAAAAAAGGACTTTTCTCAGCTTAAAAAGGCGCTTGATGAGGCGGTGGCTGGCTCAAATTTAGAGGCAGTCGCAGTTGATTATAGAAAAAATGGCGGCACAAGCGAGCAGTTTATCCTCGCTAAAAAAGACAAGCTCTATCACCAAAACTACTGCGGCTGCGTCTTTGCGCTAAAAAAACAGCGCGACTCGCAAAATTTGCCCCAAAGTGAGCTAATGAGCGAGCTACACGCAAGAGCGCTTTATGGCAGCATTGAGGCTAGACTTGAGCTTTACAAAAAGGTGCGCCTTTGCGAGGCAAAGGGGGAGAAATTTCACCTTTTTAGAAGGCGATTTTTAAACTACAGGCTTTTGCGCGCTAGTGTTAAATTTGATGGAGTTGTGGTGTCAAGCTACTTTGTGCTCTACTCTGGCTTTAAAAGAGAGAATTTAAAGCTAAATGTGGAGCGCGACTGCGAGATCGATGATGAGCTAAAAGAGGGCGCGATATTTATGAGCATAGAGCGCTTTAATAAATTTACAAATAGCAAATTTAAAAGCGTTGATGAGCTTTGCAAAAGGCCGCTTGAGCTTGGCGCTGAGATGAAATTTCGTAGGCAGATATGCGGGGAGTTTTCGCAAAGTCCTATAATTATCTTAGACGAAGTCAAAAAGGGCAGCTACGAAATTTACGCAAAGGCTGTTTTTTACAACGACAGCGAAGAAATTTTGGTTTTAGACTAAAAGGCGAGTTTATAAAATTTATCTTAAAGCAGTGAATTAAATTTTGCCACATAAGGCGAAATTTAGAGATTTTTAAAAGAGGCTAATAATTTTTTTCTTAGTATAAATTTGTTACAATCGCCACAAATTTACATTACTAAGGCTAAAACGTGATAGACGTCGTAGAAATTCAAAAAATTCTCCCACATAGATTTCCATTTTTGCTTATCGATAGAGTTGTCGAGCTAGAGCCAGCTAAGAATATCGTCGCTTATAAAAATGTAACCATTGGTGAGCCGATATTTCAGGGGCACTTCCCAGGTCACCCGATCTATCCTGGCGTGATGATCATTGAAGGCATGGCACAAGCTGGTGGCGTGCTAGCGTTTAAGAGTATGAGCGACGAGCATCAGGCTGGTATCGAGAATAAAGTGGTTTATTTTATGAGCATAGACGGAGCAAAATTTCGCCATCCTGTTCGCCCTGGAGATAGACTAGAGTATAGACTAAATGTGCTAAAGCATAAGGGAAATATTTGGGTGCTTGAAGGCAAGGCATATGTAGATGACGCACTTTGCGCCGAGGCTGAACTAAAAGCGATGATAGTAGATAAATAGGCTTTAAAAAAAGAGAGACAATGAAAAATATCCACCAAACAGCCGTTATAGAAGATGGAGCGATCATTGGAGATGACGCAAATATCGAGGCTTATGCATTTGTAAGTAAAGATGCGGTCCTTGGCAACAACGTCACGATAAAGCAAGGCGCAAGGGTGCTTGGCAAGACTAAAATCGGCGATAACTCTCGTGTATTTAGCTATGCGATCGTGGGCGATATCCCGCAAGATATCAGCTATAAAGATGAGATTGATACCGGCGTCATTATCGGCGAGCACGCAACTATACGTGAGTTTTGCACGATAAACTCAGGCACGCACAAAGGCGATGGTATAACAAGGATCGGTGATAATGCTTTTATAATGGCATATTCTCACATTGCACACGACTGCATAATAGGCAGTAACGTCATTTTGGCAAATAACGCAACCCTGGCAGGTCACGTCGAGCTTGGTGATTATGCTGTTGTGGGCGGTCTTACGCCAATTCATCAGTTTGTTAGAGTAGGGGAAAGCTGCATGATTGCAGGTGCAAGCGCGCTTAGCCAAGATGTAGTGCCATTTTGCCTAGCTGAGGGCAACAGAGCTTATATAAGAAGCTTAAATTTAGTCGGCATTAGGCGTAGATTTGACAAAGAGCAGGTTGAAGAGCTTGTTCGCGCTTATAAATTTTTGTTTAATCAAGGCATTAGCCTAAAAGATCAAGCAAACGAACTAATCGCAAAAACCAGCGATGAAAATGTTAAAAAAATGTGTAAATTTATATTAGAAACGACAAGAGGAATTCCGCTTGCAAAAGGAAGAGATTAATGGCTAGAAAGTGTAATTTTTGTGGCGAGGCTGAGTCTGCTGAGAGAAGATTACTCGCTGATATCGAAGGGAACGCCTATATATGCGAGTATTGTATCGCTGCTGCATACGATATGATACATGGAGATACTAGCGTAGAAGAGAGTAAAAATGACGAAACGATAGAGTATCAAAAGCTCACACCAAAGGAGTTAAAAGCGGTACTTGATAACTACGTGATCGGTCAAGACAGGGCTAAAAAGGTCTTTAGTGTCGGCGTATATAACCACTATAAGAGAATTTTTAAACAAAGCGACATTAAAGACGATACTGAAATTTCAAAATCAAACATCTTACTTGTTGGCCCAACTGGAAGCGGCAAGACGTTAATGGCTCAGACTTTGGCGAGATTTCTTGACGTGCCTATCGCTATTTGTGATGCTACGAGTCTAACTGAAGCTGGATATGTTGGAGAAGATGTTGAAAATATCCTTACTAGGCTTTTACAAGCTGCAAATGGTGACGTGAAAAAGGCGGAGCAAGGCATTGTCTTTGTAGATGAGATCGATAAGATCGCTAGAATGAGTGAAAATAGAAGCATCACAAGAGACGTTTCAGGCGAAGGCGTACAACAAGCACTTTTAAAGATCATCGAAGGAAGCGTTGTAAATATCCCACCAAAAGGCGGCAGAAAACATCCAAACCAAGACTTCATTCAGATAGATACGACAAATATCTTGTTTGTTTGCGGTGGTGCATTTGACGGACTTCTTGATATTATCGAGAGAAGGGTTGGTAAAAACGTACTTGGATTTAACCAAGAAAAACGTGGCAAAAATGAAAAAGAAAATTTACTAAGCCTACTTGAGCCAGACGATCTAGTAAGATATGGCCTCATTCCAGAGCTTATTGGTAGACTTCACGTAGTAGCTACTTTGAATGAGATAACAAAAGAAGATATGGTTAAAATTTTAACCGAGCCAAAAAATGCGATATTAAAACAATATCAAAAGCTTTGTGCGATTGACGGCGCTACGCTTAAATTTGATGATGAGGCACTTGAAGAGATAGCAAGTCTAGCTATTGAGAGAAAGACCGGAGCTAGAGGGCTTAGAAGTATAATGGAAGAGCTTATGACAGACATAATGTATGAGCTACCAGAGTTAAAAGAGTATGATATTGTTATCTCAAAAGAGACTGTAAAAGATAAGGCAAAGCCAATTTTAATAAAGCACGATAAGAAAATAGCGTAAAGGAAATAGATGTTTTTAGATCAGGTTATAGGTTTTTTCTCAAGTGATATGGGTATAGATCTCGGTACGGCAAATACACTTGTTTTGGTAAAGGATAAAGGCATAATAATAAATGAACCTTCTGTTGTTGCAGTAAGGCGTGAGAAATATGGCAAACAAAAAATTTTAGCGGTCGGACATGCTGCAAAAGAGATGGTAGGAAAAACTCCAGGCGATATCGAGGCGATAAGGCCGATGAGAGATGGCGTTATTGCGGATTTTGATATGACTGAGCGTATGATACGCTATTTTATAGAAAAGACTCACAAAAGAAAAAGCTTTTTACGCCCAAGGATCATCATCTCAGTTCCTTATGGACTTACTCAGGTCGAAAGAAAAGCTGTTAGAGAAAGCGCCTTAAGTGCTGGAGCAAGAGAAGTATTTTTGATCGAAGAGCCTATGGCAGCAGCGATTGGCGCAAATTTACCAGTTCGTGAGCCACAAGGCAATCTAGTAGTTGATATCGGTGGCGGTACGACTGAGATAGGTGTTGTCTCACTTGGTGGCCTAGTTATTTCAAAATCAATCCGCACAGCTGGCGATAAGATTGATATTAGCATTGTTAATTACATAAAAGAGAAATATAACCTACTAATAGGTGAGCGAACTGGCGAGGAGATAAAGATTGCTGTAGGTTCTGCCGTGCAGCTTGAAAAAGAGATAAGCGTAGTGGTAAAAGGACGCGACCAAGTGAGTGGTCTTTTAAGTAGGGTTGAGCTAACAAGCGAAGATGTAAGAGAGGCGATGAGAGAACCACTAAAAGAGATCGCAGATGCGCTTAAAACCGTGCTTGAGATGATGCCGCCTGATCTTGCGGGCGATATCGTGGAGACTGGTATCGTACTAACTGGTGGTGGAGCGCTCATTAGAGGACTTGATAAATTTTTATCTGATATCGTTAAACTTCCAGTTTTTGTAGCAGATGAGCCACTTCTCGCGGTTGCTAGAGGAACTGGCAAGGCACTTGAAGAGATTGGGCTTTTACAACAGCTGACAAATGAAGAGTAAGATTGTTCTTTTTGTTTTTATAGCATTGCTTGCTACGGCCTCAGTTTTTAAGGGAGAAATTTTAAGTAATCTTTCTATCGGGTTTAGTAACTATGCTACAAATTCATACGACAATTTTGCTAAAAGCGTGAAAGACTATATAAACGAATATTTTAGGCAGGCTAGCGAGATAGAAAAACTAAGAGCGCAAAATGAAGAGCTAGAGCGCTCAGCCACGCTTCTTTCTACTTTTGCGAACGAGCTAAATCAAATTTTAAAAGATAAAAACTCAACTGCCTATGCCCCAGCTGTAAAGCTAGTAAAAGGGCTTAGCTACGTGCATATTGGGGATTATAATAAAATTTGGATAAGCGAGTTTGAAGGATACGATCCAAATAAAATTTACGGGCTCATCTATCAAGGAAATAGCGCTGGTATCGTCATCGCAAAAGATGGCAAGCCACTAGCTTACTTGCAAAATGACCCAAAAAGTATATTTGCGGTTTACATAGGAAATGACAAAATTCCAGGCGTCGCGCATGGAAATCAAGGCCAAATAATGGTGAAATTTATCCCACAATGGCTCAGCCCAAAAGAGGGCGATGAGGTTTTTACGAGCGGACTTGATGGGATATTTTTTAGTGGGGTGCCAGTAGGGCGCGTGAGTAAAATTTTAAAAGAGAGCTCCTATCAAAGCGTGATAGTTGAGCCCTATGCGAAGCTAAACATACCAAACTACCTATACGTTGTAACAAAGGAAAAATAATGCCAAAAAGAACAGATATAAATACCATTTTGCTAATCGGCTCAGGCCCTATCGTCATCGGTCAAGCCTGCGAATTTGACTACTCAGGCACGCAAGCAGCCAAGACGCTAAAAGAGCTTGGATACCGCGTAGTGCTTATCAACTCAAACCCAGCCACCATCATGACTGACCCAAATTTTGCCGATGCAACGTATATAGAGCCGATCACAAAAGAGAGCATTTTAAAGATCATCGAAAAAGAAAATATTGATGCCATCTTGCCAACGATGGGTGGTCAAGTAGCACTAAATGCCGCTATGGAGGTCTTTGAGAGCGGACTTTTAAAGGACGTAAAATTTCTTGGTGCAAACCCAGAAGCGATAAAAAAGGGTGAAGATAGACAAATTTTTAAAGCGACCATGCAAAAGATCGGCATGGACTTGCCTGAGAGTAGATATGCTTATAACATGGACGACGCGCTAAATGCGGCAAATGAGATAGGCTTTCCGCTCATCATAAGAGCTAGCTATACGCTTGGTGGTGCAGGAAGTGGCGTGGCTTATAATATGGACGAGTTTAAAGAGCTAGCCAACACTGGCCTTGACGCAAGCCCGATACATGAAATTTTGATAGAAGAGAGCTTGCTTGGCTGGAAAGAGTACGAGATGGAGGTTATCAGAGATAGAAACGATAACTGCATCATCGTCTGCTCGATCGAAAATTTTGACCCAATGGGCGTGCATACGGGCGATAGTATCACGGTTGCACCAGCTTTAACGCTAACAGATAAAGAGTATCAGGCTATGCGTGATGCAAGCTTTGCTATACTTCGTGAGATCGGCGTTGATACTGGCGGCAGCAATGTGCAGTTTGCCATAGATCCAAAAACGGGCCGCATGATCGTTATCGAGATGAATCCACGCGTTAGCCGAAGCTCAGCGCTAGCGAGTAAGGCTACTGGCTATCCGATCGCAAAGGTCGCGACACTGCTCGCAGTTGGTTTTAGCCTAGATGAGATCAAAAACGACATAACTGGCACGCCTGCTAGCTTTGAGCCGGTGATCGACTACATTGTGACAAAAATTCCTCGCTTTACATTTGAGAAATTTCCAGGATCAAACCCATATCTAGGCACCGCGATGAAGTCAGTTGGCGAGGTCATGGCGATTGGTAGGACATTTAAAGAGAGCATCCAAAAGGCGCTTTGCAGTCTAGAGCGCGATCTTTGCGGATTTAACAGCCTTAGCCTAGAGAAAAACGCTTTGATTTATGGCATCAGAAATGCAAATGAGAGAAGAATTTTATATCTAGCGCAAGCCTTTAGAGATGGCTTTAGCGTGGCTGAGGTGCATGAGTTTAGTAAGATCGATCCTTGGTTTTTGGAGCAAATTTATGAGATAGTTAAATTTGAAGATAAGATCGATATGGATATCTTAAATAATGAAGAGCTACTGCGAGAGGCCAAAAGTATGGGCTTTTCAGACAAGATGATAGCTGTGCTTATAAATGAAAAAGACGATCTTGAGCTTAGCCAAAATGATATCTATTTTGCTAGGCAAAAGCTTGGCATCGAGCTTGAATACAACGAGGTTGATACTTGTGCGGGCGAGTTTAAGGCGCTAACCCCATATCTTTACTCAACCACAAATATCACTAAAATTCCTAAAAAAGAGCTAGCAAAAGACGCTAAAAAGGTGATGATAATAGGCGGCGGTCCAAACAGGATCGGCCAGGGTATAGAGTTTGACTACTGCTGCGTGCACGCAAGCTACGCCCTAAGAGATCTTGGCATAAAAACGATAATGTACAACTGCAATCCAGAAACCGTCTCAACCGACTACGACACGAGCGATATTTTGTATTTTGAGCCGATCGATTTTGAGCACGTTAGATCAGTCATCGAGCGTGAAAAGCCAGACGGTGTGATCGTACATTTTGGCGGCCAAACTCCACTTAAATTTGCAAAGCGTTTAAGCGTGATCGGTGCCAAGATCATCGGAACAACCGCAAGAGTGATCGATGTGGCAGAAGACAGAAAGAAATTTAGCGAATTTATAAATAAAATAGGCGTCCTTCAACCTAAAAATGACACCGCCACTAGCTTAGAGGAAGCCTTGCAAAAGGCCGCAACTATCGGCTATCCAGTGCTTGTTCGCCCAAGCTACGTTCTAGGCGGTAGGGCGATGAGAAGGGTGCATAATGAGAGCGAACTAAAAGAGTATATGAGTGAAGCGGTCAAAGTTAGCAACCACTCGCCAGTACTACTTGATAAATTTTTACAAGATGCAAAAGAGCTCGACGTAGACGCGATATGTGACGGCAAAGAGGTCTATATCGGTGCGATAATGGAGCACATCGAGGAGGCTGGAATTCACTCTGGCGACTCAGCTTGTATACTGCCACCGATGAGTTTAAGTGATGGAATGATAAAAAAAGTGGAGAAGCAAACCAGAGATATTGCTCTAAATTTAGGCGTTGTCGGCCTTATGAATATCCAGTTTGCTATATATGAAAACGAGCTTTATATGATCGAGGTAAATCCTCGCGCGAGTAGGACTGTGCCGTTTGTGAGCAAGGCTACTGGCGTGCCTATGGCAAAGGTAGCGACAAGAGTTATGTGGCAAGGAAATTTACGTGAAGCGCTTAAATTTTATGATGATTACAAAGTGGTTTATGAAGATGGCGACATCCTAAAACCTCGTGTTAGCTCGCACATTTGCGTAAAAGAGTGCGTGTTGCCGTTTAATAAGCTAAGTGGCGCCGATCTCATCCTTGGTCCTGAGATGAAGAGTACGGGTGAAGTAATGGGTATAAGCCACGATTTTGCAAGCTCGTTTGCAAAGAGCCAGATCGCTGCTAGCAATACTTTGCCAAGCAAAGGCAGGGTATTTTTAACGTTAGCTGACGCTGATAAATCTTACGCGCCAGACCTTGCAAGAGAGCTAATAGCGCTTGGCTTTAGCATCATCGCAACTGGCGGTACGCATAAAATTTTAAGTGAAGCTGGCGTTGAGGCTGAGTTTGTCTATAAGATAAGCGAAGGCAGGCCAAACGTCGAAGATAGGCTCAAAAACGGCGATATCGCACTTGTTATTAACACAAGCGATACAAAATCAAGCGTGGATGATGGTAAAAAGATCCGTCAAAACGTGCTTAGATTTAAAATTCCTTACTTTACAACGATCCGCGCAGCACTTGCTGCTGCTAAGTCGCTAAGTGCAGTTCAAACTGGCAAAGCACTTGAGGTAAAAAGCTTGCAAGAGTATTTATCTAAAAAATAATAAATTTAAGGCAGTTTAGCTTATAGCTAAACTGTTTTTTAAAGTATTATTAGAAGTAATAGATGTCCATATATAGCATTTTGCTTTGAATTTTAGTCTAGCTTTCATCAATCTAGTAATATTAAAGCTTATGTTTAATATAATCTCACCAAAAGGAGAGATTATGAAAATTTTAAATGCTTTTTTTACGGGTATTATATTTGTCCTTGCTCCTATTTTTACGTTATTTGTTGGAATTTACAACAACTACTTTTCTTACTATGGCATAAGCGAGTATTTTAATGTTATTTTTGTTGATAATGTGCCTTTCTTATGGCTTTTGCCCGTATTTTTTATATTTGGGTATTGCTTTTTTTACGCGCCTTTTAGAAAAATTTTTAGAGCCTTTTATTTAGTTTTGTTGATAGTTTGTGCTTTTAGTTGGTATCCTGACTTTGGACGCACTTTAGGAGAGAATTATTTTATGAGTAAATCGCTATCTTTAGATATCTCATCAAATTTAGAAAATGAGCAAAAGACTGATGGAAAGATACTTTATGATGGACGAAGAGAAATTTATTTTTTAAGAAGCGATAATAATAAAGTCGTTAAAATTTCAAAGTAAAGTTTTACCTTTATTTAGTTAAAATGGCATAAAAATTTAAAGGTTTAAAATGCGTTTAAAACTCCCACACGTTCCGTATATTTCACATAAAATAGCAATAGATCTTCTAAATTGTGGTTTCGTAAGACTAAATAAAGGAATTGAGCCAATCGTAGCAAAAACAAGTGAAATTTTAACAGTCGATATTCAAAAAGAAAGAGCTTTAGATGAGCGAGCAAATGAGCTTTTGGAGAAAAATGAAGACGAAATGCAAACTATGCAAATTGACCGTAAAAACATGTTTTGGCTCGTTAAAAAGAAGCTTGCAGGTGAATTTGATGTAATCTTAACCCACGAAGATAGATTTAGCAATATCGCTCACAAAGTGCTTGAAACTATTTGGAAGAGTGGTCTTGTTGACTATAATGTATCTGAAAATCGCGTAAAAAATGTGATTTATAACTCAATAGACGAGTACTTAAAAAGCTATGAGAAGATAGAAGATGATGTTTATGAAATGATGCAAAATTATAAACATAAGCTAATCCCAGGAACTGATGAATATGATCTTGTCTTTGAGCGTTTGTATCAAGATGAGCTTAAAAAAAGAGGCATGCTTTGATGAAAGCTTACATTTATATTGAAAATGGTGTTTTTTTAGAAGCAAAAGCTTTTGGTGCTCACGGCGAGTGTGCAGGTGAGCTCGTTTTTAATACCTCGATGACTGGCTACGAAGAGATCATGAGCGATCCAAGCTATGCTGGTCAGTTTATCGTCTTTACGATGCCAGAAATAGGCATAGTAGGTATAAACGAAGACGATATGGAGAGTCTTAGAATTCATGCAAGTGGCGTTATAATGAGAAGCTACAACGAGACTCCGTCAAACTACCGCTCACAAAAATCTTTGGGAAAATTTTTCGAAGAGCAAGGTAAATTTGGCGTTTATGACGTTGATACTAGATACCTCACAAAGATGCTGCGTGACGAGGGTGCCTTGATGGCTTATATCTCAACGCAGATAAGCGACAAAGATGAGCTAAAACGTAGGCTTGAAAGTAGCGGACGTATAGAAAATATAAACTATGTAAAAACAGTTAGTGCAATGGATGAATATGAGCACAAAAAAGGTGCATGGGATAGAAATTTAAAGTCATATAAGCCGCTAAAAAGTATTGGCAAAAAAATAGCTGTTTTTGACTTTGGTGTAAAGAGAAATATCTTAAACGAGCTATGTGAAATTGGCCTTGAAGTCATCGTCGTGCCACACGACACTAAGGCTGAAATTTTAATAGAAAAATTTAAAAACGGTGAGATAAATGGGGTATTTTTATCAAATGGTCCTGGTGAGCCAAAAAATTTAAAGGCTGAAATAGGCGAGATCAAAAAGATGATTGAGGCTAAGATACCTATATTTGGCATTTGTCTTGGACATCAGTTACTCTCAAACGCCTTTGGGTACGAGACATATAAGCTTAAATTTGGTCAGCACGGAGCAAATCACCCAGTGCTAAATTTAGAGACAAAAGCAATTGAGATAACAACACAAAATCACAACTACAACGTGCCAGAGAGCATCGCTGAAATAGCGGTTGTGACTCATAGAAATTTATTTGACAACACAATTGAGGGTGTGAGATACAAAGACTATCCGATCTTTTCAGTTCAGCACCACCCAGAAGCAAGTGGTGGTCCAAGTGAGAGTAAATATATATTTAAGCAGTTTTTAGAAATTTTATAAGATGCAAAATATAAACCTTTACATGATTATCTCAGTTGCATTTTTAAGTAGCTTTAGTCATTGTGTAGGTATGTGCAGCGGATTTTTGAGCTTACAGACTCTATTTTTTAAAGGCAAAAGCAAGAGAGAAATTTTAATGCTAAGTACGCTTTATAGTCTAGCTAGAATTTTTGCTTATGTAGTTTTAGGAGCTTTGTTTGGTGCCTTTGGAGCTGTTATTAGCTTTAGCATGCAAGTAAGAGGTTTGATATTTTTCATAATTGGCTTAATGATCGCGTTTATCGGCATTGCCTTGCTTTTTAGGGGCGAGCTTTTAAAATTTGTAGAGAATCAAAAGGCACTTAATTTTGTAGTAAGAATTGCAAAAACGAGGATTCAAAAGAAAAATTTAACAAATTTTTTATTACTTGGTTTTTTAAATGGCTTTTTACCTTGTGGTGTGGTTTATTATTTTTTGGCACTTGGGATTTTAAGTGCAAATTTTATTGATTCGGCTTTTACAATGCTTGTATTTGGTCTTTGCACATTGCCAGCTATGCTTTTAGCTAGCTTTGTATTTGGAATTTTAAATGAAAAATTTAAAGACATAATGTTTAAGATTTCAGCTAGCATAATGATAATAAATGGAATTTATCTATCATTTTTAGGATATAGAGCAAATGCTTAAGATAGAAAAATAAGAGAAATAATTGTTAATTGCGTCAAAATTTATGAAGTTTGATAAATATAACCAAAAAGGAAGAATAAATGAGCAAGATTCTTAATAATCTAACTGTTCTTATCGTTGAAAATGAGGGAGATGGTAAAAAAATAGTACAAGAAGTTATGCGAGATAAATTCGAAAAAGTTATCACTGCTCAAAATGGCGATGAAGGACTTAAGAAATTTAAAAAATATAATCCAAATATGGTTATAACAGACGTTTTTATGCCTATAATGAATGGCCTTGATATGGCTAAAAGTATTAAAGAAATTTCAAAAGATACACCTATTATAGTTTTTAGCACAAATAGTGAAAAAGAAACACTTCTAAAAGCGATAGATGTTGGTATTGATAAATACGTTTTAAAGCCGATTGATCTTGATGATTTTTTGGTTACATTAGAAAATGTTGCTAAAAATAAGATAGAAACAGCAAATATTATTCAGGTTACAAATGGATATAGTTTTAATAAAATAAAACGTGTGCTTATCAGAGATGGTGTTGAAATTTCTCTTACAAAAAAAGAGCTTGCATTTATATCTTTACTCATAAAAAGACTTGGTACGCTTGTGCTTCACGATGAAATAAAAAATGTTGTTTGGGTTGGCGAGAGCGTGACAGAGGCTGCTATTAGGACCTTCGTTAAGCGTGTCAGAGATAAAGTCGGTAGTAATTTTATAAAAAATGTTCCTGGACTTGGTTACAAAATAGATAGAAGACTCTCCTAGTAAAAGAGAATTTATATTAATTAAGTCTTTTTATAGTTTTTCTACTCTAAAATAACCGAAAATTAATATAAATTTAACTAGGAGGAAAATTTATGCGACCATCCCAGTTGCTACATTATGATTATAGTGTGGCAAAACTCTTTATGTTCTCCACGATATTTTTTGGTATTGTTGGTATGGCTATTGGTGTTTTGGTAGCTTTTCAGCTTGCCTGTCCTGATCTAAACTATATAGCTGGTGAGTATTCGGCATTTGGTAGATTGCGTCCTCTTCATACTAACGGTATCATTTTTGGTTTTATGCTCTCTGGTATATTTGCCACTTGGTATTACATAGGACAGCGTGTCCTAAAAGTATCAATGAGTGAATCTCCATTTTTGATGTTCATTGGTAAGCTTCATTTTTGGCTTTATATACTTGTTATGATTCTAGCTGTTGTGACACTTTTTATGGGCGAGAGTACGTCTAAGGAGTATGCCGAGCTTGAGTGGCCACTAGATATTGCTGTAGTAGTAGTCTGGGTGCTTTGGGGTGTTAGTATATTTGGACTTATTGGTATTCGCCGTGAGAAGACGCTTTACATCTCAGTTTGGTATTACATTGCTACATTTCTTGGCGTTGCTATGCTTTATCTATTTAATAACATGGAAATTCCAACAAGACTAGTTAGTGGATATGGCTCATGGCTACACTCAGTTTCGATGTATGCTGGCTCAAATGATGCTTTGGTTCAGTGGTGGTACGGTCACAACGCAGTTGCGTTTGTGTTTACAGTAGCAATCATCGCCCAAATTTATTATTTCTTACCAAAAGAGAGCGGACAGCCAATATTTTCTTATAAGCTTTCGTTATTTTCATTCTGGGGCCTTATGTTTATCTATCTTTGGGCTGGCGGTCACCACCTAATATATACTGCTGTGCCTGATTGGATGCAGACTATGGGTTCGGTTTTTTCTATTGTTTTGATTTTACCTTCTTGGGGTTCAGCTATTAATATGCTTCTTACAATGAAAGGCGAATGGACACAACTTCGCGAGAGCCCGCTTATTAAATTTATGATTCTAGCTTCAACTTTTTATATGTTTTCAACTCTTGAAGGCCCTATCTTAGCCATCAAATCTGTAAATGCACTGGCTCACTATACTGACTGGGTGCCAGGACACGTACATGATGGCGCACTTGGCTGGGTTGGTTTTATGACTATGGCAGCACTTTATCATATGACGCCACGTGTCTTTAAGCGCGAAATTTATTCAAAATCCTTAATGGAAGCTCAATTTTGGATACAAACAACAGGTATCGTTTTATACTTTGCTTCGATGTGGATCGCCGGTATCACACAAGGTATGATGTGGAGAGCAACTGATAGCTATGGAAATTTACTCTACTCATTTATTGATACTGTTGTAGTACTTATACCTTATTATTACATTAGAGCTATTGGCGGACTTTTGTATTTGATTGGCTTTTTGATGTTTGCTTACAATATTTATAAATCAACTTCTGCTAAAGCTATTTTGGCAGAGCCAAAAAGTGCAACGCCTATGGGTAGTGCTAAAGCCAATGCGGAGGTGATGTGATGTTTGCTTGGTTAGAAAAAAATCCATTCTTTTTTGCAGTTTGCGTCTTTATCGTCATAGCTTATGCTGGTGTGGTAGAAATTTTACCTGACTTTGCAAATAGAGCTAGACCACTTGAGGGTACAAAACCTTATACAGTTTTAGAGCTTGCTGGAAAAAATATATATATACAAAATGGTTGCAACACCTGCCACTCACAGATGATACGTCCGTTTAAAGCAGAGACTGATAGATACGGCATGTACTCGTTAAGTGGCGAATTTGCTTATGATCGCCCTCATCTTTGGGGTTCAAAAAGAACTGGCCCAGATCTTATGCGTGTGGGTAATTATAGAACGACAGATTGGCATGAAAATCATATGTTAAACCCAGCCTCAGTTGTGCCAGGCTCGATCATGCCAGCATATCCATTTTTATTTAAGAAAAATGCTGATATAGAGACTGCTTACGCTGAAGCACTAACTGTTAAAAAGGTCTTTAATACGCCTTATGATGAGAAAGATATGCCAGCTCTTGGTACCTTTGAGCAAGCAAATACCAACGTGAAAGAGCAGGCTGCAAGTATCGTTGAAAGTATGAAAGATGAGCAAGTAAAAAGTGCCTTTGCAAAGGGTGAAATTCGCCAGATCGTGGCACTTATCGCCTATCTAAATAGCCTAAAATAGGAGTTAGTAATGGACATTAGAGAACTTCAAGCTTATGGCTATTTTATTTTGACAGCATTCTTAGCTATCACTTTGTACGCTTATTTTTTTCATCTTTACAAAAGCGAAAAGCAAGGTAGAAGAAATTATGAGAAGTATTCAAGATTAGCCCTAGATGATGAGATCGGTAGTAAAATTTTAGAGCAAAAGGCTACAAAGGAGAGCGTATGCAATGGCTAAATTTAGAAGATAATATAAATTTACTTGCGTTAATAGGTGCCATCTTAATTATCGTACTAACTGTCGTTGTAGCTGGCAAGTATGTTGGTCAAATGAAAGTTAAAAAAGATGAAAGCGTAGAGCTTAGCGAGCATAACTGGGACGGAATAGGCGAGTATAAAAATCCAGTTCCATTTGGTTGGGCGGTAGTTTTTTTACTAACGCTTGTTTGGGCGATTTGGTATTATTTACTTGGTTATCCACTAAATTCTTACTCACAAATCGGTGAATATAATAAAGAGGTAAAAGAGGCAAACGCTAAATTTGAAAAAGAGTATGCAAAGCCAAGCAAAGAAACGCTTCATGCTATGGGAGAGAGCGTATTTTTAGTGCAATGCTCAGCATGTCATGGTATCACAGGCGATGGCATTGGTGGCAAAGCTGCAAATTTACAAATTTGGGGTAGCGAACAAGGAATAATTTATACGATACTAAATGGTTCAAAAGGGCTTGATTATCCTATGGGCGAGATGCCAGCAGGGCTAGCCGATGCTGATGGAGCAAAGGCTATCGCAGCTTATGTAGCAAAAGAGATAAGTGCTATAAAAAGTACAAAAAATGAAAATTTAGTAGCTATGGGAAAAGAGCTTTACGCAGCTTGTGCAGCTTGTCACGGAGATGATGGCAAAGGCATGGATGGTATGTCGGCTGATCTTAGTAAATATGGTTCAAGTGAGTTCATCGTAGATGTACTAAATCGTGGTAAAAACGGCAACATCGGTGTTATGCCTAAATTTAATGATGGCAGATTAAACGAGATACAACAAAAAGCAGTTGGCGAATATGTCATATCGCTATCAAAGGGCGAATAATGGAAAATAAAAATAGAAATATCTTTGCTTTAAACGGTATTAGCGGTTATTTGGTGGCAGTTTTGCTTTTGCTATCTATCCTTGGCGTACTTACTTATATTGGTATTGGCTTGCAAAAAGATGTAGCAACCAAACCTTACTCATTAAAAGATGCAAGTAGCATTGAGATGAAGAGCGTTGATAACGCTAAACACGTCATTATAAAGGAGTAGTGATGCTAGGCATAATAGAAAAAGCCATAATCTTGCTGATAGTTGTTGCAGGGGCTATTTGTGCGTGGTCAGTGCTTACATCAAACCACCTTTTTGTAGGCTAGGTGTGAGAAAATTTATACTCATTTTTATATTTTTGCTCTCACAAAGTTTGGCTTTGGGAGCAAATTTTGTGATAAATAATGATGAAATCCTAAGCCAAAAAGTAAGTGTAAAGCTAAATGAGATCGGCAGTGAGCTTTACGCAAAAAGCGGTATAAATTTAGTGGTTGGCGTATATAAAGATGGTGAGCTAGAAGCTCTTTTTAAAGAGCAAAACCTTAGCTTGCCTTATGCTTTTTTACTGCTTATAAAGGATAAAAAGAAAGTAGAAATTTTTGCCGATGCTAATACTTCAAAGCTTTTTAATAAAGAACAAATTTTAAGTGTAAATCCAGAATCAGGAACGATAATTCCTATTTTAGTTTCTAAAAATGGCAAAGATGTCTATAATGCTGCTATATTAAATGGCTACGCTGATATTGCCGAGCAAATCGCATCTAGCTTAAATTTACAGCTTGAAAGTAGTGTTGGAAATTCAAATAAAACTACATTAAATTTTTTAAGATTTTTCATCTATGGTCTAGTTGCATTTTTTATAATTGTTATCTTTTATAAAAAGGTAAAAAATGGATAAAAAAACCTTTTGGCCTTATGCTATCGTGCTTAGCTTCATTGCTATAATTATCGCTTGTGCAGTAACGATCATCATAGCACTGAAACATCCAGTCGAAATGGATAGCTCTTATATGCAAAGCTACCAAAATGTCGATGAAAACATAACCTTTATCAAAGAGAGTGAAAAACGCTTTGATGAGAAATTTGATCTAAAATTTGAGCCAAATTTTAATGCCCTAAATGCTAAGTTTAAATTTCATCTAACTCCTAAAAAAGGAGAAATTTCAGCTTTAAAATATGAAATTTTACTCACTCGCCCACAGACAAATAAAGAAAATAAAATTTTAAGAGCTTCATGGCAAGAAAATGATCTAGTAAGCGAAGAAACAAGTCTACAAGAAGGCAGGTGGCAGCTACTTTTAAGGCTAAGTGACACTAATGATACAAGGTATTATAAATTTGATCTTAATGTCACAAAATGATCTTAAAATCGTAGCTTTGGTATCTGGGAAAGATTTCAAAGCTAGATTTAAATTTTAATAAACTAATCTTTTTGGCTAAATTTAAAACCAAAATACTAAGTTTTTATCAAATAAAACTATAAATCAAATCTCTTTAAATCCAAAATTTAATCCCAAACGCTCGCAAGTGCCGACATATTCTTTAAATTTATAGATTAGTGGATGCCATTTTTGCGTATCTATCTTTTCATCTTTTAGTAAATTTTCATCTACAAAAATGCCTGTAATCTTACAAGTAACGATGCTAAACCACTCTTTTAACTCTATCTTTTCTACAACCGTTTCTATCTGTATCTTACACTCTTTTATCCTGGCAGTTTTTGCATTTATGCCAGGCTCTTTGCTGAGATTTGCTGCCTTAAATTTGTCGTGCTCGTAGGTGTAGCCAAGATTCTTTTTTTCTTCTGGTACTTTACTATCACCAGTTAGTTTTTCCATTTTTTGCACAGCTTCTAGCAGACTCTCATCACATAAATTTAGCGTGATATCTGAACCATTTTTGATATTTTTAAAGCCTTGATTTTCAATGCCTATGCCAAGCACCACCGTATTTCCTAACGTCCAAGAAGATGAAAGCACCGTGATATCATCGTTTGCATTTTTATCTTTTGTGGTAGCCATCAAAACCGGAAAGCCGTAGTAAAAACCTTGTCTGTTTAACTCTTTATGCATTTTTGCTCCTTTTTTGTGATTGTAGCTTTTGGCTCTTTAAGGCTTAAAATTTTAATGTATTTAGATAAAAATTTAAAGCTTTGGCTAAGCGTAAAAAGCGCTCTTTTATCAGCATTTAGCTATCATTGCTTAAAAATTCAAGAGAGAAAAATGCATAACCTAAACCAACTTTTTGTCTTTACGAACTCGCGTAAGATTCGTGAATTTAATGCAAGTTTTAATGATGAGCTAATCCCAAAAAGCCTAAGTATCGCTGAGTTTTATAAAAAGGTAGTTTATGTAGATGGTAGGTTTGAGATTGATAGCACCTATGCTTTAGTGCTTATGAATAGAGCCTGTGTCAGCGTCAAAAAGGCAAACTCGGTTCTTAAAATTCCAACTGAGTTTTTTGAGTTTTTGAAAAATAATGACTATCTTTTTTCATTTTTTAAAGAGCTAGCTATTAGTAAAAAGAGTATCTCTGAGATCAAATTTAACGATATTTACGCTAATTTTGAGGAGCATTTAAACATACTTGAAGCGGTTTTAAAAGAGTATGAGAGCTTGCTTGGTCAAGAAAATCTCTACGATGATATAACCTTGCCAAAAATTTATAACATAAATGAAGCTTACATCAAAAGCTTTAGTGAAATTTCACTGCACATAGATGGAATTTTAAGTGAGTTCGAGTGGGAAATTTTAGAGAAAATCTCAAAGCTAACTACGCTAAAAATTATCTTTCAAACCAGTGTTTTCAACACAAAGCTAATCAATAAAATAAAGCAAATTTCAGCTATTAGTGAGATTGAAAATTACAAAAAATATGAGCTAAATTTAAAGGCAAATGATCTAATTTGCTTAGAAAATATCAAAAAATTTGAGCCAGTCTTAGAAAAGCGATTTGCCACTAGAAGCTTGCAATGTGCCTACGCTATGGCAAAGGCGAGCGAGTTTGTGCGTGAGGGCATAAAACCCGAAAACATAGCTGTTATATTACCAGATGAGAGTTTTAGCGAAATTTTAAGACTACATGATAGAGATAAAATTTTTAACTACGCTATGGGTGAGAGCTTTAAAAATACAAAATTTTATGAAGCGCTTTACTACATCACAAGAGCGATCAATGAAGAGGCAAGCCCAGTTTTTGATCAAAGTAAGTGTGAGAGCTACGAGGAGCTTGGATTTATTTTAAGCGAATTTGGCGTGAGCGAGCAGCTTTTTAAGAAATTTAGGGCTAGCTACTTTGAGCCGTGTGAATTTAGCAAATTTAAAGAGCTAATATATGAGCTTTTGGTGCTTGAAAATGAGCCAAGATGCGAAGAGAAGCTCGCACTTGAGCTTTTTAGGATGGAGAATTTATGCAGGTATTTTAGCTTTAGCCTAAAGCAGTTAAGTGAAATTTTCTTGCTAAATATATCACGCCTTAGCATCGATGACGTGGGTGGCGGAAAGATCAGCGTCATGGGCATGCTAGAGAGCCGCGGGATGAAATTTGATGGTGTGATCATAGTTGATTTTAATGATAATTTCATCCCAGCAAGAAGCACAAATGAGATGTTTTTAAACTCAAAAGTGAGGCAAAAAGCAGGGCTTATAAGCTACCTTGAGCGTGAAAATTTGCAGAGATTTTACTATGAAAGTCTTATAAACAATGCCAAAAAGGTCGCCATAAGCTGTGTTTTAAACGAAGAGAGTATTCCTTCAAGATTTTTAAAAAATTTCAAAACAATAAAAGACGAGAAATTTAGTGACGAGGCGTATTTAAAATTATTTTTAAAAGGAAGTACAAGCCTAAATTTAAGCGATGATGAGATTATTTTGGAGCATGATTTTTTCACTAAACCGCTATCATTTTCTACACTAAATTTATTTCTAACCTGCCCAAGAAAGTATTATTACGCAAAGATAGCTGGTATAAAAGGAGCAAAAGCAATAGCAACTGAGCCAGGATCTAAGCAAGGAAATAGCGTGCATAAGGCGCTTTATGAATACTACACGAGTGATTTTTATAGACAAAAAAATACCTTTGATTTGGCTATTTTTAAAGAAATACTTGCAAAGCAAGATTTTTCTTCGCTTGAGCTTGAGATTTGGTCGCAGAAATTTAAAGAATACGCAGAGTTTGAAAATGAACGTTTAAGTGCTGGCTTTAGAGTGCTTGAGTGTGAAAAAGACATAGAGAGCAGTTTTTGTGATGTAAAGATAAAAGGCATTATCGATAGGATCGATGCTAGCCCTGATGGTGAGCCTTTTATACTTGATTATAAAACTGGTGAGGCAAATGCGAACTCACTTCAGCTTGCATTTTATGAAGCACTTTATGGCAGCGAGGTAAAAAGTGCTTACTTTGCTCTAAAGAATGAACCAGTGCTTATCAGCTCAAAAAAAAGCGTGGATGATCTAAAGGCTGAGATAGAAAATCTAAAGAGTATAAATAACACTAAGATAAATTTTGAAAGAAAGAGTGGAGCTTGTAAATTTTGCGAGTATGCCATACTTTGTAGGAGAGAGTTATGAAAGATTTTTTAGCCCTAAAAGCAAGCGCTGGAAGTGGGAAAACATTCGCTTTAAGCGTTCGTTATATCGCTTTGGTGCTTAGAGGCGAAAATATAAATGAGATCATCGCTCTAACCTTTACCAAAAAAGCGGCCAATGAGATGAAAGAGCGCATAATCGCAACTTTTTTGGACTTGCAAAACAAAAAGGACGAGCTTGATAAGCTTTGCAAAGAGCTTAGTTTGAGCCAAGATGAGGTCATAAAAAGACGCGATGAGAAGCTTGATAGGTTTTTGCAAAGTGAGTTAAAAATTTATACATTTGATGCATTTTTCTCTGGAATCCTAAAGAAATTTAGTCAAAATTTAGGACTTAGTCCTGATTACAGCGTGCGAGATAGTCTGCAAGATCTGGCGTGGAAAAAATTTGTAAAAGAGGCAAGCAAAGATCAAAAGCTTCTTAGCGAGCTTGCACTCATGATGATCATTTCAAGCCAAAAAGAGGCGAGTTTCTCACAGACTTTGGCTAAATTTTATGAGAGTTTTGGTGGTGAGCTAAAAGATAGTGGTGCAAGCTATCCAGATGATAGCAAGGTAAGAGCAGCACAAAAGGAGATAAATGAGCATATAGCCTTGCAAAATGGTGCTAGCGATACGGCCAAAAAGACATTTAAAGAGCAAAATTTATTTGAGCTTTTTAAAAACAAGGTCTTTGAAAGAGAGAGCCTAAATTACCGCACTTTTAGCAAAATTTATACAAGTGAGCTTGATAGGCTCTTTAACGAGCTAAAAGAGGCGGCAAAAGAGTATATTTTGGAGGTTGAAAGATACAGACTTAGCGGCTTTAGCAAGCTCTTAAACATTTATAAATACTCAAATTTAGAGCTAAATAAAGAGATAAACGCTTTAAGTTTTGCTGATATAAATAAGCTGGTCTTTAAGCTTTTGGTTGAAAATTTTGATAAAGATGTGCTTTACTTCAGGCTTGATGGCCGCATAAATCACCTTTTGATAGATGAGTTTCAAGATACAAACGTGATCCAATATGAGATCATCTTGCCAATTATCAATGAAATCGTTTCAGGATACGGACAAAACGGACTTGGAAGCTTCTTTTATGTTGGAGATACGAAGCAGAGTATCTATAAATTTAGGGGCGGTAAAAAAGAGCTTTTCGATAAGCTTGGAGATGATTTTAGTCAGATAGATATAGAAAATTTACCAAGCAACTACCGCAGTTTAAAGGCTTTAGTGAAATTTAATAACGCTATTTTTGAAGAAATTTATCATAGATATGGGCTTAGCTTTGAGCCACAAGAGCCAGCTAAAAAAGATAAGGAGCTAAACTACAAAGTAAGTGGCGAGTGTCCTTATTTTGAAGCCGAGGAAGATGATTACGGCTACTTGCGCGTGCTAAGCGATGAAGATATCGCGGGTGCAGCAGTTTCACAAGTAAAAGAGCTACTTGCAGCTGGCGTAAACGCAAGTGAGATAACTGTGCTTTGCTGGAAAAATAGCGACATCAGACTTATCTCAGAGGTGCTTAGCAGTGAGGAGATAAAAAGCATAAATGAAGGCACCTTGGAGCTAAAGCGAACGCCGTTTGTTGCAGCGATCATCGAGTATGCAAAATTTTGTCTTTTTGGTGAAGAAATTTATGAAAAAAATGTAAAAGCACTCATAAATACAAATCCTAAAAAATTAAAAATAAAAGCTGAAGATAGTGCGACAAAAAGCCTATTTTATCTAGCTAAAAATTTATATATAAATATGGCTGATGTTGATATTCTAAGGCTTTTTGAGCTAAGTAATTGCTATAAAAATTTAAGTGATTTTATCTTTAACCTTGAAAATTTCAGCTCTAAAATCAGTCCTAAAAATGCTGACGGAGTAAAGATAATGACTGTTCATAAATCAAAAGGGCTTGAGTTTGCTCACGTCATAGTTTGCGATATGATGGGCAAGGGCAGGGGCGATGACTCAAATTTCATAACCGAATACAGCGAAAAGGGCGAGTGGATCGTAAAGAGTAAAATTTCAGGTAGAGAAAATTTTGATAGCGACTACGCAATAGTTTTAGAGCAGATGAAAGAGCTTGAGAAGCAAGAAAATATCAATAAAATTTACGTTGCTTTCACTAGAGCCACAAAGTCGCTTATTATCATTAAACAAGCTGCTCCAAGTGGAAATAGTCCTAGCTTTTTTTCTTTTTATACTAGAAGTGATAAAAGCGAAGTAAACGACTATCTTGATCTAAAAGAGTTTAGTTTTGGCAAAATTTTGCCTAGCAAGAGTGAGCAAAAAGAGGCAAAAAAAGATGAAAAAATGCCTGAAATTTTAAAGATAGAAAGGCAAGAGGTAGAGGCAAGAGAGCAAAAAACGAGCGGTAAAAATTTAGAGGCAATCTACTTTGGCTTAGCGTTTCACTATTTACTCGAGATGAGTGAGAAATTTGATGAAAAATCGCTTTTAAAAGCTAAGAGTTTAATGCTAAATAAATTTTATAAATTTCTCTCACCTGATAGACTTGAAGATGCTTTTAAACGGGCAAAAATGCTAATAAATGAGCCAAAATTTCTAGAGTGCATAAAAGATAAAGAAATTTACAAAGAGCAGCCATTTAAAGTAAAAAATGAACTAAAGCAGATGGACTTATTTTGTATTGGAGAGAGCGAAATTTGTGTGATTGACTATAAAACGACAGATAAAAATATTGAGGAAAATAAAAAACAAGTTGGAGAATACAAAGAGGCATTAGGTAAATTTTATCCAAAGCATAGTATAATCGCCGTCATCTTCTACGCTCTTGATGGAAAAATTTCATATATTGAAGTTTAAATGCTACTTAATTTAAGCTTTATAAAAGCATTGTTTAAATACAATCACAACTCAAAAATTAACTTGGCAAAGGTAAGAAAATGACAAAAATAACAAAGCCAAACGAAGTTAAACGAGACTGGATCGTTGTTGATGCAGCTGGTAAGCGCTTTGGTAGATTGCTAACTGAGGTAGCAACTATACTTCGTGGCAAAAACAAACCATGCTTCACGCCAAACGTAGATTGTGGCGACTATGTTATCATCATAAATGCTTCAAAAGTAGAATTTACTGGTAATAACAAAGCTGAAGATAAACTTTATCACAGACACTCAGGATACTTTGGTAGCGTAAAAAGTGAAAAATTTGGCGATTTAATAGCAAATAAGCCAGAAAAACTATTTAAATTAGCTGTTCGTGGAATGCTTCCAAAAACTAAACTTGGAAGAGAGATGATAAAAAAACTAAAAGTTTATGCTGGCAGTGAGCATCCTCATACGGCACAAATAGCTAAAAAAGAAGGAAAATAATTATGGCAAAAGTTTATGCAACTGGTAAAAGAAAAACTGCCGTAGCAAAGGTTTGGATAAAAGCTGGAAGCGGTAAAATCGTAGTAAATGGTATGGACCTTAATACTTGGCTTGGCGGACATGAAGCTATAAAGCTTAAAGTAATTCAGCCACTTTTAGTAACAAAACAAGAGAGTTTAATAGATGTAGTAGCTACAACTTTAGGTGGTGGTTATTCAGCACAAGCTGAGGCTTTAAGACACGGCATTTCACGTGCTTTAGCTGACATGGATGCTGATTTTAGAGCAGCACTTAAACCAAAAGGCTTATTAACTAGAGACTCTCGTGTTGTTGAACGTAAGAAATTTGGTAGAAGAAAGGCTAGAAGAAGCCCACAATTCTCTAAACGTTAATGAATTTTTGCAAGTGCTTTTGCATTTGCAAAATTTAAGTTGTGTAAATTTCAAATTTACATTGTTAATTAAATTATGATTTAGAGTCGGTTAAATTTTATTAAGTTAAAATGTAACCACTTTAAAATAAATCCTAAGAAAGGAATTCTAAATATGAAAAAGATTGCTTTAGCTATGGTTGCCGCAACAGCGGTTTTTGCGTCTAACGCAGCATACAACTATGAGATCACTCCAACTATCGGTGGTGTTCATCCAGAAGGAAATCTACGTGTAAAAGACCACAATTTTGTTGGTATTAGAGCGGCTAGAAACCTTGAAGATTTCTTCTTTGATCAAGTTGAACTTGGTGTTGATTACTCTCAAAGAATTAAAGAGAGAACAGGTGACGTTGTAAGAGAGGGTAGAGCTCTTAGATACCACGCTAACCTTGTAAAAAATATCGTTGATTTTGGACCAGTTAGTCTATATGGCTTAGTTGGTGCTGGTTATGAAGATGTTCCAGCTATTTTTGTTAAAAATGAAGATGGCGGTTTTGGCCAATATGGTTTTGGTTTAAGATATCAAGTAACTGATAGATTCGCTCTTAAAGCAGAAGCAAGAGACGCTATCAAATTTGAACATGCTGATCATAACCTATTCTATTCACTAGGCTTTGGTATCGGTCTTGACTCAAAAGCAGCTCCAGTTGTGGCAGCAACTCCAGTTGCAGCAGCAACTCCAGCAGCAACTCCAGTTCTTGATGATGATAATGATGGCGTGCCAAATGATATAGATCAATGCCCTAACACTCCAGCTGGCGTGGTTGTTGATGAAAGAGGATGCGAGAAAGTTATCGTTCTTAGAGATCTAGATGTTAACTTTGCATTTGATAGCTACAAAGTTGGACCAAAATACGCAGCTGAGATCAAAAAAGTAGCTGACTTTATGGGCGAACACCCAGATTATAAAGTTGTACTTGCTGGTCACACTGATAGCGTAGGCGCAGAAGCTTATAACCAAAAACTATCTGAAAAAAGAGCAAAAGCAGTAGCTGATGTTCTTGCTGGCTATGGTGTAAGCGAGGATAAAATTTCAACAGTTGGCTACGGTGAGCTTAAACCAATTGCTACAAACAAAACTAAAGAAGGCCGCGCGCAAAATAGACGCGTTGAAGCTACTTTCAATAAATAATCTTATTATTCAAAGTTACTTCTTTTAGGGGCTTAGCTTCGGCTAGGCCCTTTTTTATTTCTACGGAGAAAATGATGAAAAAAACCATACTTTTTGATTTGGACGGTACGCTTATTGATTCGACTTCTGCTATTTTAAAAGGATTTGATAGAGCTTTCTTATCTCATGGTAAAAAAGAGCCAGACCATAATGCATTAAAGTCTTTGGTTGGTCATCCGCTTGAAATAATGTTTGAAAGACTTGGTGCAAGCAAAAATTTAATTGATAGCTATATAAAAGAATATAAAGCTTGCTACGAAAAAATTTATCTTGATGAGACGGTACTCTTAGATTATGCAAATGAAGCATTGAAGGAGGCAAGTAGCTTTGCTGATGTGGGTATAGTTACTACGAAAACTTCAAAATTTTCTATTATCCTGCTTGAGCATTTAGGAGTTATGAAATATATAAAAACTGTTATTGGAAGAGACGATGTTGCTAATCCAAAACCAAATCCAGAGCCTATAAATTTGGCTTTAACTAGACTTAATAAAGATAAAAATAATGCATTTATGGTAGGTGACACCATTATGGATCTAATGGCTGCACAAGCTGCTTTTATTACAGGCGTGGGTCTAACTTGTGGATATGGTCAAAAGAGTGATTTAGAGAAATTTAGTAAACATATTTTTTCAAATCCATTTGAAGCCGTTAGCTTTATAAAAGAGGTTTGATAATTTAATATCCCCAAACTGCTTATCCTTTAAAGTAAATTTAACCTAACGTTTAGCTTGCTTGGTTATAAAATTTACTCCAAAAATTTATTACCTTTGTTTGGCGCAAAATCTTTTTAAAAATATTTATTATGAATTTTTAACATCTAAATTACTTAAATTGATTTTCTTAAAAGCCTACTTTCATAGTAAATCTATCTTATTTAAAATATGAAAATTTATCTAAAACTAGCTAACTTCTAAGAGATCATAGATTTAAGACCCTAACCACCTTTAGAGCGCTTGCAAATGCAAAATGTAAGTTATATCCGCCAAGCATGCCAGTGATGTCCAAGACTTCACCAACAAAATAAAATCCCTTAACGTTAGAAGCTTGTAAATTTTCATCTAAAAATTCACTCTTTACGCCACCTTTTGTAACTTCCGCTCTTTCAAAGCCAAATGTCCCGGCTGGGGCAAATTCATAAGCAAAAAGCCTTTTTATGATTTGTCTCTCATTGTCATTAAATTCATAAAAGGCTCTGTCTTTTAAGCCAAAATTTTTTAAAAACTCCAGCACAAATCTCTTTGGTAAGGGCAAAACCGAACTAAGTTGCTTTTTGCCATTTATTAAATTTTTCTCACTAAATTTGGACAAAAAATTTATGCAAATTCGTCCCTTTTGCCAAAATAGCGAGGCGTTTAGTATTGCTGGTCCGCTTATGCCCCTATGGGTAAAAAGTAAGTCCCCACTAAATTTATAGCTTTCATTTTTGCTATTTATCTTTACATCTGCGTTTAGGCTGACGCCACTAAGTTCTTTAAACCAAAACTCATCTTTTTGTACGCTAAATCCGACAAGTGCAGGTGCAAGAGCTGATGTCTCAATACCAAAATCATTTGCTATTTTATAACCAATGTCGCTTGCACCAAGGGCTTTATAACTTAGTCCGCCACTTGCGATAACTAAATTTCTAGCTCTAAATTTCTCATCTTTTGTCAAAATTTCAAAAATTTCATCTATTTTTTTAGCGCCAAGAACTTCTTTGTTATAAAAAATATCTGCATTTTGTCTTTTTAAAAGTACGCTCAAGACGCTCTTTGCGCCGCTATCGCAGAAAAACTGATTTTGCTTTTCCTCACTAAATTTAAGCTCGCTAAAAAATTTTAAAACTTGATCTGGAGTCAGTACCTTTAAAATTTGCTCTATAAATTTTTGCTCGCCAAGGTAGTTTTTAGCGCTTACAAAGCGGTTTGTGATGTTGCACCTGCCACCACCGCTTGCTAAGATCTTTTTGCCAGCGCTGCTGTTTTTCTCTAAAATGGCAACCTTTTTGCCCTTTAAATTTGCCCCTAAAAAGAGTCCGCTAGCGCCAGCACCAACGATGATGACGTCATAGATCAAAACTTCAAGCTCTCTTTTAAGGCCGCCTCGCTTGTTAGGCGGGAGTCAAATTTGATCACTTGATTTTTTTCGTTTTTGTAATAATCAACCACGCCTTTTTGGCTGTTTAGAAGCTCTAAATTTAAGCTTACCTCAGGGCTTAGGTAGATGTTTTTAAAAATTCTTGGATCACTTAGGCTAAAGAGTAAAATAAGCCAGATCACGCAAAGCACCACGCAGATGATGGCGAGTACTTTAAAGCCAAAGGCGTGCAAGATATACCCACCAAATGCACCTCCAACAAAGCTTCCTAGATAGCCAAATGAATTAAATACACCAAGGGCTGAGCCTTTTTGTGAGGATTTTACAAATTTTGTTGCAGTTGATTGCATAATGGGCTCGTGAAGGTTAAATCCTATAAAAAATATAGCAACTCCTAAAACGAAAATAAAAAGCGTAAAACTAATGGCAAAAATAGTGTAGGTTATAGCAAAAAGCAGCGTACCAGCTATCAAGATGACCTTGCTAAGTCCCTTGCCATCGCCAAGGGCACCAGCTAGCCCCATAGCCAAAAAGCCAAGCACTGCGCCAAGTGTATAGACCTTGTAAAGCTCGCTGCTTTCGTAACCGTACTCTTTTACTAAAACGATAGGGATCACCAAAAATGCGATGCTTGCTAGCATCTTTTGCATAAAAGAGGTGAAATTTATGATCATGTAGTCTTTTTGTAAAAACAGCTTACCAAATGGTACTTTTTCACTTTTAGCACTCACTTTTATCTCTTTTGGCACAACGGTGTAAAGAAGCACAATGCAAAGCAGGCTAAGAGCGGCACTTAAGTAAAAGAGGCTTGAAAGCCCATAGTCTTTGGCAAGAAGCGGCCCAAGTACCATAGAAAGCGTGAAACTAAGCCCTATAAAAGCGCCCATTATCGCCATAGCTTTTGAGCGTTTTTCTTCTGTTATATAGTCACTTATCATCGCAGTTGCAACTGCTCCGATAGCACCTACACCTTGTAAAAATCTACCAAATAGCATGGTAAAAATATCGCTTGTAAGTGCACAAATTATTGAGCCGATGATAAAAACCAAAAGTCCGATCGTTAATGTTTTTTTGCGTCCTATCCTATCCGAGAGCGCTCCAAAAGGCACTTGAAATATCATCTGTGAGATCGCATAGACGCCTACTATTAGCCCTACTAAAAACTCGTTTGCTCCGCGTAAATTCAAGGCATAAAGGCTAAGTACCGGCAAAACTATAAAAAGACCTAAAAATCTGCTTGCTATGATAAAAGATAGTGGTAAAACGCTTTTTAACATAAAATTTTCCTTATTTTTAAAAGGACTAAGTTTATCATTTTAACGCTAATTTAAATTTAAAATTTTAATCTACTTTTTTGTAAAATACGCCCAAAAATCAAGGAGCTCTTGCAATGAAGATCGTGCTTGCGACATCAAATTTAGACAAAGTAAAAGAGATAAAAGAGTATTTAAAAGGCTATGAAATTTACGCCTTAAGCGAGGTTGTAAAGCCATTTGAGATCGTTGAAGATGGCAGCACTTTTCAGCAAAATGCACTCATAAAGTCAAGAGCCGTCTTTGCAAAGCTTAAAGAGCAGGGGCTTGAGGGCGAATTTATTGCACTTAGCGATGATAGTGGCATTAGTGTGGATGCACTTGGTGGTGAGCCAGGGATCTACTCGGCGCGTTACTTTGACCTTGATGAAAATGGCAAGGTATGCGGCAAGAACGCAGATGACGCAAACAACAGAGCAAAGTTAATTAGCAAGCTAAAGGCGCTAAATTTAGAGAGCTCACCAGCTCACTACACCGCCTGTATCGCTATTAGCTCAAAATTTGGCGACTACACGACGCACGGCTTCATGTACGGCGAAGCGATAAACGAGGAGAGGGGTACAAATGGCTTTGGTTACGACGCACTTTTTATCCCAAATGGCTTTAACAAGACACTTGGCGAGCTAGATAATGAGACAAAGCTTGAAATTTCTCACCGCTCAAAGGGACTTGAGCTTGCAAATTTCGTGCTAAAAAGTCTAAAGAAAAACTACAATAATTAGGATTAGTAACTTTTTATGCAGATGATTATTGAACAAGAAGTCAATTATATACTATTTTAAAATAGAATTATGTTTTTTAATTTTTTATAAAGGAAATGATTATGTCAAAATTAGAGATTTTAGAAATTGATGAAGAAATTGAATCAGAAGAAACTTCATATGCCAAAACGTACAAGTTAACAAGTTTCGGTATAGATTTTCCAGTAGATGCTTTAGTTGGTAGATATAAAACTAAGTCAATATATTTACCAGATTTTCAAAGAAATTATGTTTGGAAAAAAAAACAAGCTTCTAAATTTATAGAATCACTATTGTTGGGATTGCCAGTACCAGGAATTTTTTTATATCAGGAAGATAGTAATAAAATGCTTATTATTGATGGTTTTCAAAGAATAAACAGTCTTTCTAAATATATTAATGAAAAACTTTTTAATAATAAGAAGTTTGGATTGGACTTAAGTAATAATGAAGAACTAAAAAATCATTCATATGATGAGCTTGATAGCTCAAGTCAGTTAAAATTAAATAATTCAATAATACATGCAACCATTATAAAAGCCGAGGATCCACAACAAGACAACTACACTGCTATTTATGAGATATTTGAGAGATTAAATACTGGTGGTACTAAACTTAGCCCACAGGAGGTTAGAGATTGTGTTGCTCATGGTAGATTTGTAGAAAAAATTAAAGAACTTTCTTCTTCTTCAGACATGGAAATTATGCTCCCGATTGACAAAAATAGAAAAAAAGATGAAGAAATAGTATTAAGACTTATTGCATTATCTATAGATTTTGAAGATTATCAAGGAAATATGAAACAATTTTTAAACGATTTTATAGTAAAGAATAAGGATTTAAAAAATTCAGAGTTAGAATATGCTGTGAAAATATTTGTTGAAATGGCACAATATATAAATTCTTTAAAAATTGAAAACATAATACGTCCAAGTGGAAAATTTAGTATATCAATACTAGACTCAATATGGGTTGGATTATACAAGAATTATAAAACATTAAAAGGCATAGATCATAAAAAAGTAGTAGATGGTATAGTTAGTGTTGTTAGTAATGATAAGTTTAAAAAATCTATAGAAACAGGAAAAACTCATAATAAAAAAAATGTTTTTAATAGAATAAATATTGCAATAAATCTATTGTCTGGAATAGAGCGATGAAAGAAGAAGAACTCAAAAAATTTCATAAAGATATTTTTGAACTTAATAATGCAATAAAAGAGCTTTCGGCTAATCCAGATTCTAAACCAGAAACAATAAATTACCTAACAAAATTTATTGTATTACAAATGTCTGGTTATATTGATAAATATATTATTTATTTAATTTCAGAATTTTGTGACAGAAAATTAGAAACAGAAGAAGCGAAAAAATTTATTTCTAGTCATACTGAAAAGTTAACCAATATGAAATCTGAAAATATCAAATCGTTATTTAAAAAATTTAATGCAAATTGGATAAAGAATATTAGCGAGCATCAATGGATCTCGTTAGATGAAATTGTTAAAACAAGACATAATGTCGCACATTGCAAGGATACTGACATAAGATTGGCTGATTATATGGATCATTTTGAAAAAACCGTGCATACTTTGAAAATAATAAAAAATAATATGATTTAAAAACTCAAATACGTGTCAAATACAGATTTTAAAATAAACTAAATATATAGTTTTTAAAAACATATCAGTCAAGATGTTAATAAAATGGTACGCTAACGATAGAGCCTTAGTTAATCTCCTTTAGCCCATTGCTAGCTCGCTTTAAAAGATCCAGCACGCGAGGATTTTGTTCCTTGCCATTTAAAATTTCAAGCACTTTTTTGTAGTTTTGGGTAGCTTCGTCCTTTTGATTAAGCTTTGCTAGGTCGTTAGCAAGCTCTACTAAAAGCTCTGATCGCACAAGCTCGTTGCCGCTTAACTCCGGCGTGATATCAAGTAAATTTAGCGCTAAAAGGTGGTTTTCGTGGGCTTTGTCAAAGTCGTTTTTTAGGTAGTAGGCGCTAGCGATGCCTTTTATACAGATGAGTTCGTCGTTCATTGGGGCATTTGGCGTGTTGTCATAAATTTTTAGAGCTTCTTGAAAATTAGCAAGTGCTTCGTCGTATCTGCCTAGCACCTTTTGTGCCGCACCTAGGCTATGATAAGAGCGAGCTAGTAGCAGCTTGTCGCTAACGTTTGCCGCAAGCTCTAGGGCTCTTTGTGAGAGCTCTAACGCCTTTTGTGGCTCTTTATTTACCATGCAAATGCTAGCGCTATTTATGAGCGAAGTGATCGCCTGCTCGGTGTTGCCCTCTTTTAAGCAGACATCAGTCGCTTGCTCGGCTAAATTTATGGCTCTCTCCAAATTTCTATCGCTTTTATAAAACTCCCTCACACTCTCTTGTATTAGCTCGTCACAGCTACTTGCAAAGAGGCAAATAGGCGCTAAAAATGGCAAAATTTTCTTCATGTTTTTACCTTTAAATTTTTGCCTTATTTTACCTTTTAAAGCGAGAAATTTATATTAACTTCGCTAAAATCACTAAAATTTAAAGGAGCCCAAATGTCAAATATCTTAATCATAGGTGCGGGCGGCGTGAGCCAAGTCGCGACCGTAAAATGTGCGATGAACTCGGACGTTTTTAGTAAGATCACCCTTGCAAGCCGCACCAAAAGCAAGTGCGACGCGATCGCTAAATTTATAAAAGACCGCCTAGGCGTGCAAATTGACACCGCCCAGATCGATGCGGACGATACCGATGCCGTAGTCGCTCTCATCAAAAAAACGGGTGCCGATTTGCTTTTAAATGTCGCGCTACCGTATCAAGACCTAACCCTCATGGACGCGTGCTCTCGCGCCGGCATCCCATACATCGACACCGCAAACTACGAGCATCCCGACACCGCTAAATTTGAGTATAAGCTGCAGTGGGCGAAGGACGGCGAGTTTAAAGCTGCAAACACGATGGCACTGTTGGGAAGTGGCTTTGATCCGGGAGTGACGAACGTATTTTGCGCCTACGCGCAGCAAAATCTCTTTGACGAGATCCACGAGATCGACATCCTAGACTGCAACGCAGGAGATCACGGCTATCCGTTCGCGACGAATTTCAACCCAGAGATAAATTTACGCGAAGTTAGCGCAAATGGCCGCTACTGGGAGGCTGGCAAATGGATCGAAACAAAGCCGATGCAGATCATGTTTAGGTGGGACTACCCGAAAGTAGGCGTCAAGGACAGCTACCTGCTCTATCACGAGGAGCTTGAAAGCTTAGTAAAAAACATCAAAGGGCTAAAGCGAATCCGTTTTTTCATGACCTTTGGGCAAAGCTACCTAACTCACATGAAATGCCTAGAAAACGTGGGAATGCTACGCATAGACGAGGTCGAGCATAACGGTATGAAGATCGTGCCGATCCAGTTTTTAAAGACGCTTCTACCTGACCCTGCAAGCCTTGGCCCACGCACAAAAGGCAAAACAAACATCGGCTGCGTGATATGTGGGCTAAAAGATGGCAAAGAGCGCCAGGTCTACATCTACAATGTCTGCGACCACGAGGCTTGCTACGCCGAAACGGGCGCGCAGGCAGTGAGCTACACGACGGGCGTGCCTGCGATGATCGGCTCGATGATGGTCGCAAAGGGCATCTGGAGCGGAAAAGGCGTATTTAACATGGAAAATTTCGACGCCAAGCCTTTCATGGACGAGCTAAATAAGCAGGGCTTGCCGTGGGAGATAATCGAAATGAAACCCGGCGAGAGGTATGAGGTAAAATAGCAAGGCTTGTCTTTTTCTACTTATACTTCGTTGGTTTTAAATTTTGCTCGGTCATTACCCACTCGGTAACTCCCGTCACAAAATTTAAAACCGCCTCGTCTAAGCGAAAAATACTTCACCTGATTTTTATTAAATTTAATCTTGGGACGAAATTTACTTCTTCTAGCATAGCGATGTAGAAAACATTTAAAATCATCTCACGATACTTTGCCTTATAATCTTGCATTTAAATTTTACTCGGTCACGTATTTCATATACGCTTCCGTCGTAAAATTTAAATCCGCCTTGATTAAGGCAAAAAATACCGCGCTTTGATCTACCGTATTTAAATTTCTAGTTTAAATTTTGCACCGTTAGCATTCAAATTTTACATCAAATTTAGTTTAAGCTTCCACGCCGAAAAGCGTTTAAATTTAGCTATAATCGCGCAAATTTTATCAATGCAAATTTGAGTAAATTTAAAGCTTCCAATCTCCAGTCGCGCAAACTCTGCGCCCACTCAAATAATAACAAAAGGAAAAATTTGAACTCTTCAAAAACTTCACTATCTTTTTTAGTCGTGCTAAGCGCGCTTATGGCGTGTACATCGCTATCTACGGACGTATATCTGCCCGCTATGCCTACGATGGAGCGACAGTTGCATGGCGATGCGGAGCTCACGATAACGGGCTTTTTGATCGGCTTTGCTATCGCGCAGCTCGTCTGGGGGCCTATCAGCGATAGGATCGGGCGTAAAATCCCGCTTTTTATCGGTATGACGCTCTTTGCGATCGGATCAGTAGGATGCGCGATGTCGGACAATATGGCTAGCGTAGTGTTCTGGCGCGTGTTTCAGGCCGTGGGCGCATGCGTAGGACCGATGCTAAGCAGGGCAATGATTAGCGATCTTTTTGATAGCTCGCAGGCCGCACAGATGCTCTCTACGCTGGTTATTATCATGGCGATAGCGCCGATAGTGGGTCCGTTATTGGGCGGCGCGATACTGGAATTCGGCTCTTGGCACGGGATATTTTGGCTGATGGCGCTAGCTAGCGCGGTTATGTTTGCGATGATTTTTTCTCTACCGGAGACCTTGCCGCCGCAAAAGCGCTCCACAAAGCCCATCGTATCGTCTTTTAGAAACTATCTAAGATTATTGCAAGACGCCAAATTTATGCGCTACACTCTTAGCGTGACGTTCTTCTACGTAGCCGCCTATGCCTTTATCACGGGCTCATCGTTTGTATATATCGATTATTTCGGCATTCCTAGCAAATACTACGGATTTTTATTCGGTATAAACATCGTGGGCGTCATGGCGCTAAGTTTCGTAAACAAAAAGCTGGTAAAGCGCTATGCGCTAAACCGCCTACTCATAGTCTCCACGCTCGTCGCCGCGCTTGCTGCCAGCGTGCTGTTTGCGTTCGCATTTTTCAAAACAGGCGGCGTTCTTGGCGTGATAATCCCGATGTTTTTCGTTTTTAGCATGAACGGCATCATCGCTTCTTGCTCCAATGCCGCCGCTCTTGATAGCGTGCCGCAGGAGATGAAGGGCTCGGCCGCTGCGCTCATCGGCTCGTTGCAATACGGCAGCGGCATCCTCTCCTCGGCGATGCTTGCGGCGTTTTCTGCGGGTACGCCGTGGACGATGTCTTGGATAATAGCTCTGTTTGTTTGGCTAAGCGTGTTTGCTACGTATTTTAATAAATAAATTTAGCCTTGCGGGCTTGACTCAAATTTTGGTCAAATTCGCAAATTTTCGGTCGCAAAAGCCAAAAATCAAATTTAACGCCGGCGGGCCGAGACAAATTTTACTTTTTCTTATTTTCGCTTTTTTGCGCGCTTAGCGCCTCAAATTTCTGCTTTAAAATTTTAAAAATTTCGTGCTTTGAGAGTTCGTATTTGTCGTATATCACAGCGTTATCATCGCTGCTAGGCTGCATGAGGCCATATGCTAGCCTGCCTTTTTTTAAATTTTATGTTTGAAACACTAATTTTGTGCTTGGCGTCTATCTCGGGGATGCCGATTTCGTTGATATCTTTAAAATAAAATTTCGCATTCTCGCTACTTTTTTGTATCAAAAATCCGTCGTCTTCGATTTTTTGGCATCACAAAATAAGAAACTAGGATAAAGAGGTAATTTTGGCGCAAGCTAACTTACTGGCGCCGAAATTGAAAGTTATTTTATCACCGCTTCAAAGCCAACATCTACATCTGGATAGCTCTTTCCACCATGAAATGGTTTGGCGGCAGCGGCAAATTTATCAAAGCTTTCATTTAGTTTCAAATCATTTACAAGATCAACTGAAAATTTTGCTACTAGCTTGCCATTTTGCACTTCATATTTTGTTTTAAAAATTTTTGAATTGCCATTTATGCTAAGCTCAACATCCATTTCTCCAGCTTTATCATCGCCATTTACTGCTACGATCTTGCCATCTACGGCCTTGCCATCGAAAATAATGCCAATCCTTTTATCGCGGTCAGGTAGCTTTGTGTCGATATCTTTTGGCTCTAGCTTAAATTCAAAGCTCTTTAAAAAATCAGCAAAATTTGCATTTTCTTGACTTTTAAAATTTATAGTCTTAAAAGTACCTAGTACGGCTGTCTTATTTGCTAGCTTGTAACCAGTAAATGTTACCTTTGGTTCACCTTCTACGCTAAATGCAAGAGCTGAAACTGCAAAAAATGAAGCTACTAAAGCAACAGAAGTAAGTTTGTTCATAAAGAATCCTTTTTATAATATTGATAATAAATATTGCAAATTATATATCCACTTACTTCAAAAAAGACTTAAAAACTCTTTTTAATTAATGAATAAATTTTTAATATCTTTTTACTCTGGATCATCGCTAAAATCGTTATCCCTAAAGATCACATAAAAATTTATGAGCCAAAAAACAAAAGCGATTGCTATGAGTGTTGCTGGTAAATGAATGTAAAAGCCACTCCAAAAATAAGCCAAAATTCCTCTGCTAACACCAGCTAAAAGAACTAAAATAAAAGCAATTCTACTAAGGCGTAAAAACTCAAGCTTTTGTCCGCTGTGACGAAGTCCTGCGACATTAAATATAAGCATCACGCTAAAAATTACCGCATTTATCGCTATTAGATGCATAAAATTTGTTTCAAGATGGAGCCCAAAAATACCGCTAAAGCCGATTCCTAAAAATCCAAGCGCTAAAAATAGTTGCATAAAATAGTATAAAAATACAAAACTATGCCTAAAAAGCTCTTTATAATGCCATTCTTTAAGCTTTGCAAGTACCGCACTTCCACAAGCTATCGCAGCATAATAGACACCCATACTTCCTTCAAAAAATATATTTAAAAGCAAAAAAGCACAAACGCAGCAGATAGCGATATTTTTATAGATAAAATTTGGCACAAAAACAGCTTCATCCATACCTTTTTCTCTTTTTAGCGCTTCTTTTCCAAGCACGACACTAACGCGGTACGAGATGAGTAAAATAGCGATCACGTGGATAAAAACTTGTAAATTTAGAAATTTTTCATTGCCGCTTATTAGATAATAAATTTCAAAACCTAAAATGCCAAACAAAAAGCCAAGCACGCCAAATTGATCATCGTTTTTATCCTGCCAGATCATATAAAGGCAAAGCAAAACCAAGTAAAGCCAAAAAAAAGTGATAAAGCAGTGTGCTAAAAATAGACTAAAAAATGCCAAGATAAAGCTTGTAAAAAAGAGTGAAAATAATATATAGGCGTGTATTTTTAAAGATGCTTGAAAATTTGTCCAATCAGTTAGTCCAGTTAGCAAAAATCCAGCATAAGCAAGCGCTAAGAAAAGTTGCAAAAATATAAATTTATGCAAACTCACAAAATCAGTTGGAGTAAAAAACACACTAGCACCAAGCACCGCACAGGCGGCACTCATTAAGAAAAATATCCTCATAGGATGAGTAAAAAAGTTATTAATCATAATAAATTTGCCCTTTAAAATTTTCATCTATCATCTTGCTAATAAAAGTAAAATCGCGCTCTTTGAAATTTTTGTCTATTTCAAGTTCTCTTTGTATGACTGCACCTTTACTTGATAGGAAATAAATTCTATTTGACATCTTTACAGCCTCCATTCTATCGTGCGTGACGAGAACTACGCTCATACCTTCGCTCACTCTTTGGCCAATAATCTCAATTAAAATTTCTTTCATATCATAGTCAAGCCCAGAAAAAGGCTCATCCATCAAAAGTAGATCAGGCTTTGTTACGACCGCTCTTACGAAAGCTACCCTTTGTCTCATACCGCCGCTTAGCTCGCTTGGGTATTTTAAAGTGTCTTTTTGGCTTAATCCAACCTTTTTAAAAAGCTCTAAAACAGCGTTAATGTCTGGTTTATCCATAACTAAAAGTACATTTTCAAGAGCATTTTTCCATGTTAGCAGGCGATTTTCTTGAAAAAAATATGTAGTCTTTTTAAAGTTATTAAAAATTTTTCCTTTTCTAGGCTCATTTAGTCCGCTAATAAGCCGAAGTATCGTTGTCTTGCCACATCCTGATGGTCCAAAAAGCGTCACCACCTCGCCACCTTTTACATTTAGACTAAAATTCCTTACGACCTTATCTCTTAAAATTTCATACTCTACATTTTTAAGCTCAAGCATCATCTTCTCCAAGGCATCAAAGCTATTTTTAGTGGCTCGATGATGAGGTATTCAAAAAGCATGATAAGAGTGATGCTTAAAAGAACATACGCCATTACCTCGGTTGTTTCAAGCATTGCCCTTGCATTTGCTATCTTTGCTCCCATACCGTTATTTGCACCCAGTAGCTCAGCCATTATGACTATCTTTACACCCATTGCGACAGCTACGCTAATAGAGCTTATTATGTAGCTCGTAAGATGTGGGATGTAAAGGTGTCTTATCTTTTTTAAAATTCCTAGATTATAAGCGTCAAACATCTCTTTTAGCTCCTCATCTACGCTACTCATAGCAACTGCTGAGCTTGCAAAAGTAAGCGGTAAAACGGTTATAAAGATAGTAAAAACGGTGCTAAAATTTCCAAATCCAAACCAAAAAATAGCAAGCACTATCCAAATAATCGGCGGCATTGACAAAAGCAAGGTTATAACAGGTTTTAAAAAGGCTGCAAAACTTTTAAAGCTACCTGCTATTAGCCCTAAAAATATACCAAAAAATGTTGCCGAGCAAACTCCGATCAGTGATCTGCAAAGTGTTATGTTTATCTCGCTGTTTTTATAATCTTTTAAAATTTCACAGGCTTTTAAAAATACATCTTTTGGTGGTGGAAGTAGGAGTGGGGAGCTAAACTCGCTTCCCACTTGCCAAATGGCTAAGATCAAAAAAACTACGGCAAATCCACTAAATCCGCCCCAAAAATAGTCAATTATTTTTAAAAAGCTTGAGCGATCTTTTTTAATGCCATCGATTAGTATCATAAAAATAGACCTTTATCTGGCATCTTGCCGCCTAGAAATTTTGGATTAAACTGATAAATTTCTTCAAAAAATGCCATGATCTCATTTTGTAGTTCATTTGCTTTTGTAACCGTTAAATTTGCCTTATCAAAAGCATTTGCAAGTGCTACTTCTGGAGCTGGCAAGTAGCTTGAACCTATCTTTGCTGCACTTTGTTTGTTTTCAAGTATCCATGAAAGTGCATTTTTAAGGTCACTATGAAGCGTGTCAAATAGATTTAAGTTTTTCTCGTAAAAGCCTCTTTCTACGATAATGCCAGCCATTGGGATTATCGGTTTTGTGCCAAAGCTTTCGCCCCAAATTTTTGGAAAATCAACTGAGTAATGCACGCTAACGCCTGCTTTTTTACCGCGCAAAATAGTCGCTTCACCAAGAGGTTGTGGAACTATTAAAATGTCAAAATCTTTTTGTAAAAATAAAAGCAAAGCCTCAGGTGGCGTTGCTGTATAGGTGATGTCTATCTTGTTAACGTCTATGCCTCTCTTCTTGCAAAGCGCTCTTAAAACAAGATCAGGCATGTCGCCTCGAAATGGCATGATGAGCTTTTTGCCTACAAAATCCTCTAAATTTTTGATCTTTTCATCCTTAACCATAGCGTTCATAACGCCAAGTGTCAGTAAATTTAACATCGCAAAATCAAGCCCTTGATTTCTTAAATTTGCTGCGACATTTGATGGCGACATCGTGACTTTAATATCTCCGCTAGCGACGCCTGCACGAAGCTGATCTGGTGTTTTCCAGATATTTAGGCTTACATCATAAGTTTTATTTAACTCCCCTTGCAGTGAAGCAACTGCCATTATGACGCTTGGAATCGCCGGCGCGCCCCACATAGTAAAGCTCTCTTTTGCAAATAAATTTGGTGCAAATGCGCTAACGCCTAAAGCTGTGCTAAGTCCTAAAAATTTTCTTCTATCTAACATCTTTTTCTCCTTTAAAAACTGCTGTGAAAGCTAATGAAAAATGTCCTGCCAGGGGCATGAACGACTACTGGATCAAGTGCTGCCACGTGATCGCCGCTGATAAATTCCGCATAATCTTTGTCAAATAAATTTGCTATGCCAAATCTTATGCCAACTTTATTTTTAAACTCTACGCCACCATAAAGATCAAGCAAACCAAATCCTTTAGCGGCCTCTTTTTTATCGATGCCTAAGCCATTTTGCTTGCTAAAATCGCCTCTAGTTTGCTTTGAAACCAGCCTTAGTGCAGTGCCTAGGTTGTAGCTGCCAAAGCCTGCATATTCTTTGTAGTCAAATGCAAAATTTGCTTCAAAAGGCCTTATTTGATAAAGCGGTCTGCCATCAGTTTTGTTTTGTCCGTAGTTATAATAAAACGAGCTTTTTAAGCCAAAGTGCCTTGCAAAGCTATATTCTGAGTTTAAATTTACACTATAAAGCGTTGCATCAACGTTTCTTGAGATGACGGCATTTTTATTTATTAGTGGCATCGCAGCCTTTGAGTGGCGCCTATCAAAAATGATCAAATTTTTAACGCTATCAGCGATGAAATGCCCTCCAAAGCTAAATGCATCTTTGTTTTGAAGCGAATTTAGATACTCTTTGTAAAACTCGCTGCCAAATTTAAAGCCAAGAACTGCTCTATTGTGCCTTTCTGGCTCTAAATTTGGATTTGCTATCCAGCCTTTATCGCCTTCGCCATAAAGTGCGTTAAAACGCTCCATATTACTTGGCAGACGAGACAAACTCTCAAGCTTTGCAAAGTAGCTATCCTTGTCGTTTGGTGTAAATTTATATTTTAAACTTGCACTAAAAGCGTCTTTTTTGATCTTATCGCTTACATCTTCACCATAAATTTGACGAACTAATTTACGAGTGGTATTAGGTGCGATCATCGGATTTTGCACAAAAAATTTAGTGTCAATACCATTTAATTTACTTCTTTGCTCTTCATATTTTAAGGCAAGAGAAGCTTCGTTTGCTTCATTAAATTTATAAGCAAGTGTATCAAAGAGCATAAATTTATCATTTCTAACATCAGCAAATCTATATCCGTTAAAGACCCAGTTGTTGCCTTGCTTCATGTATCTTTTGCCGTCATGTTTATCTTTTTCAAAGCCAGCGCCTATTTGATTGTGAAAGCTTGCAAAGTCAGCGTCATACTTTAAATTTGCCTCAAATATATTTCTCTTTAAATCCACTTTCACATTTTGAGTGGTATCTCTTAGATGAAAATTATCAGCTTTTCGCTCAACCTTTTTTGCAGCAAGCTCAAGATTTAGTGTGTTTGATAGATCCTCTTCACCCAAGCGAATATTTAGCTTGCCAACTTTTCTTGTCGTTTTAAAAGCGTCCATCTCGTGCTCTGGTTGTTTATCTTTATCAATATTATCCCTTAAAAACGTAAGCCTAAGCTCGCTAAGCTCATTTGGCACGAAACCTAAGATAGCACTTTGGCCTTGTCTATTGTAGCCATAGTCCCATCTTTTGCCACTTCCATCTTTATAATTATTTGCTTTGGTGAAATTTGCATTTAAAATGGTATAAAAATTTGCGCCACGATATTTAAAAAGCGATGAATTGTAAAAGCTTTTGCCATACATTCCAGCCGAAATATGAAACATATCAGCTGAGTTATCAAGTAAATTTGTAACAAATGTATATTCGTCTCTTTGAGTGCGGTCAAATTGATTTTCCACAAAGGCACTTTGTGCAACGTTTGGCGTGATGACTGGTGGCGGTGCAAATTCTCTAATAGGCTTTATAATGTCTAAATTTGCTTCATTTGCTAGAAGCAGTGATGAAAGAACTGCTAGGCTTAAAATGGGCCTCATGTAAACTCCTTTTAAAGATATAATTATGATTTCTTTTATCAGAATTGTAGTAGCAAAACCCTTTATAAAAGTTGATGTAAGTCATCTTTTAAATTTTTAATCCACATTTACGAGCTTATTGTAGATAAAATGCTTGATTTTATTTTTGTAAGAGTAGCTAAATGGTGTAAATTTAATGTGAAAAATGTATAAAATTTTGATAATTGTTATATAAAAATTTAAATCATAGGTCGATTTAATTAGGCTCTAAAATTATTAAGCCTATCTCTTAGCTCTTTTGAAATTGTAAATTTTGAAAGTTCATATTTATCAAAAATGATGATCAAATCATCACCTAGTGGTTGCACTAACCCAAAGCAAGCATCTCTATCAAGATGGTTTTTCTTAAATTTTACGCTCAAAGTTTCAACTTTTTTCTTATCACCAAAGCTTTTAATGGCGATTTCTTCGATATCCTTAAAGTAAAATTTTATGCTTTTTGAGCCTTTTGTGATGATAAATCCATCATCTTCGATACTTAAAAAGCTATTTTGTAAAATTTTTCTAACACAAAAGAACGCTGAGAGAGCGCCAATGATGATGCCAAAGAGAGACGCTGCGCCAAGAGCTATATAAAAGTAGCCAACGATGCTAAATATAAAAAGTCCAAGCCCAAACGCAAGCGCCCAAAAAACATCTTTTTTACTCTCTTTTGTTATCATCATTTTTCCTTTTAAGCTAAAATCCCAGCACCATTTATCGCTTGGCTGCGCTCTTTTGCATAAATTCTCTCGCCATTTATCACGTCATATTTCCAGATCGGTGCATTTGCCTTAAAGTCCTCGACAAATTCGTTTATGAGCCTTAGCGCGACCTTTCTTTGAGGGCTCACAACGCCTGCAACATAAGAGCTCGTATGCACGGCCACATCGCCTTTTGAGTGAGCAAAGAGTACGTAGGCATTTTCTTTTTTGGCTCGCTCCTGCCAAGCATCTAGCCATTTTTTAAGTATTGGCTCATAGATATCAAAGCTAAGCGCCGAAATACCACCTTCTTCTCTTACGATTCCAACAAAAGTGATGAGCGCACCGCAGTTTTTATCCTTAAAGCGTTCATACCACTCGTTTGTGATGCTTTGAACATCTAAGCTTCCATTATAAATTTGCATCTTAGCCTCCACAAACTGGCGGCAAAATAGAAATTTTATCGCCTGATTTAAGAGCAAAATTTATATCGCTTACGATCTCGTCATTTACGGCAACCGCACAGATATTTAGCCATTTTTTAAGCTCTTCTTTCTCACTTAAAGCCTCTTTTACTTCGCCTAAATTTTTTGCTTCTACTTTGATATTTTCAAGCCCGATAGGCCCAAGAAATTCGATCTCTATCACGTTTTATCCTTTGAGATTTTTGCTGATTTTACTTAAAAATAAATTTAGATATACTTATTTAAAAATTTAAAAAGCGAGCAAAAATGAACGAAATTTTAAAGAGCATAAAAACCCCAGCCTACGTCTGCGAAGAGGCAAAAGTACGTAAAAATTTAGAGCTTTTAAAATATGTCAAAGAGCAAAGCGGAGCTAAAATTTTAGTCGCACTCAAAGGCTTTGCATTTAGCGGAGTGATGGACATGGTTGGCTCTTATCTTGATGGTGCGACTTGCAGTGGGCTTCATGAGGCAAAATTTGCAAACGAATACGTAAAAGGCGAGATCCACACGTATAGTCCAGCGTTTAAAGAGGAGGATTTTGATGAAATTTTAAAAATTTCAAAGCACATCACATTTAACTCTTTTGCTCAGTGGCAAAAATTTAAGGGTATTGCCCTAGAAAATGGTATCATCTGCGGCCTGCGCGTAAATCCAGAGGTCTCGCTAGCCCCAACTGACAGCTACAATCCATGCGGTAAATTTAGCAGGCTTGGCATCACGAGAGCAAATTTTAAACCTGAGCTTCTTGATGGCATTAGCGGGCTACATTTTCACGCGCTTTGCGAGGAGAGTGCGAGTAGCTTGCAGACCGTGCTAGAGGCGTTTGAGGAGAAATTTGGCGAGTTTATCCCAAAGATGAAATGGATAAATATGGGCGGAGGACATCACATCACGAGGGCTGATTACGATGTGGAACTGCTTATAAAAATAATTAGGCGCTTCCGCGAAAAATACGGCGTAGAGGTCTATCTGGAGCCTGGCGAGGCTGTGGGCTGGCAGACTGGCTTTTTGATAAGCAGCGTGCTTGACATCGTGCATAACGAAAAAGATATCGCCATCCTTGACACCTCGGCTGAGGCGCACATGCCTGATACCGTGCTCATGCCTTACCGTCCAGCAGTTAGAGGTGAGAGTGAAAATGGCAAATTTGCTTATAGATTTGGTGGTAATACCTGCCTGGCTGGCGATATAGTGGGGCTTGAAGCGGACGATGCGGAGTATAAATTTGATAGTGAGCTAAAAATCGGTGACCGTGTCATCTTTGAAGATCAAATTCACTACACTATTGTGAAAAATACGACATTTAATGGCATTAAGTTGCCTGACCTTGTCCTTTTAAAAGAAAATGGCGAAGTTAAAATGATCCGCGAATTCGGATATGAAGAGTATAAACGCAGAAACTAATCACTGGTGTTTTGGCTAGCTTTTGGCTGCTAAATACTGAGAATTTTTCTACACGGATTAGTATCAATAAATTTTGGCAAATTTATCTATCTTTGCACTCTTTTGCAAGTTGTATTCGGTTTCATTTGCGATACTTTGAGCTAATTCTTTAGCGAAAATCACTTATAAAGCCAAAAGTTATATCCATACCAGCAGCCACACCTGAAGCCGTGTAAAATTTATCATCTTTTACTTAGTTGGCGTGCAATTGTCACTACAGCCTTGCCGCAACTTTTTACCCGCTCAAATGATCTTTTATTTGATGTAGCTTTTAGTCCGTCAGGCACTCCAGCGCGAACTAGTAAAGCTGAGCCAGTGTAGAGACTAAGGCAAAAATTTGAAGCCAGAATACACTCCTTAGGATTTGATATCAACTCGTTGTCATTAAAACTAGGACCTCATAATCATCAAAAAAGAAGACAAAATAGATTCATTGCTCTACTTTTTGGATAGAAATTTTAAAAATCTTTGGTGTTTTCGTTTACATTTTAAAAGCAAAATCTGAAATAACTTTAACTATAAAATAGGATGAATTTAGATTTAATATTCTTATAAAAATTAACAAAGCTTAAATATTTTTTATAAAATTTTTAGTAATCTTTTTTGCTAAGGTTTGCTTGTGATTAGCTCTGATATAATAGCAACCAAAATAGCGTAGCTATGCGATTTAACGTATTTAACCAATACTTAAATTGTTTAAGCTCAAATTCATAAAGGACTACAATGACGAGAATTCTTACTCTGCTTTTTACATTATTTGTAACAGCAATGGCAACTCAAGGACCAACTGGCGTCAATCAATATAATAGTGCCATTTGGGCGGCTGAAAGGATAGAAAATATCAAGCCATACGAACAAGGTTTGGGGCCGATATTTACTTTTATCCAAGGTAATGATTATTTTGCAATAGCAGCACTTTCTATCATTTTGGCTGTTATTGGAGCATTTGCATTACACTTTTTAATCATTGGACCAAAACATTTTAGTCATGATGGTAAAAAGGTATTTGCTTTTTCATTGATCATACGTATAGCTCATGGTTTGGCAGCGATCTCATGGATCATTTTAGTACCAACTGGTATCATCATTATGTGGGGTGCAGAGCTTGGCGGTGGAACATTTGTGCGTTTCTGTAGATACTTGCACGATACAGCAACTGTGATCTTTGCTGTTTCTGTGCTTCCTATGTTATTTACCTGGACAAAGAGAATGCTTCCAGCAATTTATGATATCAGATGGATGATGATAGTTGGTGGCTATTTATCAAAGAAAAAGAGACCTGTTCCGGCTGGTAAATTTAATGCTGGTCAAAAAGCATGGTATTGGATCGCTATCCCTGGTGGTATCGTTATGATAATTACTGGTGCGATTATGTATTTTACAGACTTCAAAGAGCCAGCGGTTGCTTCTTGGTTTGGTCTTACACAAATTGATCTTTTAAGATACAGCGTAATTATCCATAACTGTCTTGGCATCGCATGTGCAGTATTTTTCTTAGTTCATATTTATATGGCAGCTATTGCTATTCATGGTGCTATTTGGTCGATGATTACTGGATATAAAGAGGAAGAAGAAGTTTATGTTCTTCATCACTACTGGTACCAAGAGCTCGTTAGAGAAAATAAAATTCCAGTATCTGATTATGAAAAGTCTTATACAAATTTAAAATAATTAACTTTACTTTGATCTTGCTAGTAAGCGAGGTCAAAGCTCTATTTTATCTCAAATTTATACATTAAAATTTTTAAAATAATTAATATTTTTTGGCTATAATCCAAACTAGTTTCAAGGTTTGAAATACTAATTGCAAAAGGAAAAATCATGACAACAATTGATTGTAGAAATTTAGAGTGTCCAAAGCCAGTCATAATGACAAAAAATGCACTTGATGGCTTAAGTGAAGGTGAAAGCTTAGAAATTTTGGTAAATGCACTAGCCCCAAAAGAAAATATTTCAAGATTTTTAAAAAATCAAAATATAAACTTTAGCCTCGAAAGCAATGGCAACGAAACTAAAATTTTAGCTACAAAAGGCAAAAATGCACTTGAGCTTACAAATTTTGATGAGTTTGTCTGTGACATAACACCAAAAAATAATAAAGTACTCTATCTGAATGAAGAGTGCGCGGGAAGTGGCGAAGTAGGAATAAATTTACTATCAAAATTCTTAGGAGCATTTCTTCAAGTTGAGAAAAAACCAAAGATAATAATCTGCGTAAATAACGCTGTAAAGATGACTACAAACCGCTCACACCCAAGCTTTAAGCCGCTTAAAGATCTTGAAGCTGCTGGTGTTAAAATTTTAAGCTGCGGAAGCTGCTTGGAGGCTTATAAGCTAGTAAGCGATCTTGCGATTGGCGAAATTTCAAATGCTTATGAGATCATCGACATACTCTCAACTCACGAGCAAATCAAACTATGATCTACCACGACAAAAAGCTTACGCAGTTTGTTAGAGCCGCTGGTTGAGCTGCTAAGCTTGACCCGTCGGGTCTAAACAAAACGATTAGTAGTTTAAATTTATCTCATCCAAATCTGCTCTCAAGCACCAATTCTAATGAGGATGCGAGTGTCTTTAAAATTTCAAGTGATCTTGCACTTGTTCAAACGCTTGATTTTATAACGCCTGTGGTAAACGATCCATTTATCTACGGACAAATCGCTGCCGCAAATAGCCTAAGCGACGTCTTTGCAATGGGTGGCGAGGTGATAAATGCTCTAAATATCGTGGGTTTTGATAGCTGCAACTTGGCACCTGAAATTTTAGGTGAAATTTTGCAAGGCGGAGCCGATAAAGTAAAAGAGTGTGGTGGCATTATTGTTGGTGGGCATACGATCGAGACACAGCAGATGTATTATGGACTTAGCGTCACTGGAAGGGTTCATCCTGATAAATTTTGGGCAAATAATACTGCCATAAATGGCAATGTTTTGATACTTACAAAGCCCCTTGGAAGCGGCATTTTAAGCACAGCAATAAAGGCTGATTTATTAAGCATGGAGCAGATAAAAGAGGCTGCAACTATCATGGCACAGCTAAATTTTTATGCATTAAAGGCACTTGATGACATCAAAGTCTACGGCGCTACTGATGTGACTGGATTTGGCTTTTTGGGACATTTAAGCGAAATGCTAAATGAAAAGATCAGTTTTGAAATTTATGAAAAAAACGTGCCAATCATTGCAAGTGCAAAGGAATTTGCAGATATGGGCATTATTCCAGAAGGAAGCTATAAAAACCGCGAATTTGCAAAGCATTTTGTAGACAAAGAAGCTGACATTTTACTATTTGACGCACAAACTTCTGGTGGACTTTTGCTTGCAGTTGGTGAAAAGGACGCGATGCTCGCAGTAAAACGCTTAAAAGAAGTAGGCTACGAGCACTCAACTATCGTTGGTTCTGCGGTGTCAAAGAGCGAGTTTGGTATATTTTTAAGATAAATTTTTAAAAATAGCATGCTATCTCATTGCGTTAGTGAAATCTTTTAATTTACTTAGCCATTCTATAATTTCAAAAACTACAAAGGAGAGATGATGAATTATCTTGAAATTTTAAAATTTCGTCATGCTTGCAAGGTTTTTGACGAAAGCAAAAAAATCGGTGCTGGTGAGTTTGATTTTATACTAGAGGCTGGCAGGTTAAGCCCTAGTTCAACTGGCCTTGAGCAGTGGGATATCTTAGTCGTTCAAAATAAAGAGCTTAGAGAAAAAATAAAAGCTCTTTCATGGAATCAAGCGCAAATCACATCTTGCTCGCATTTAGTTGTCGTTTTAGCTAAGATCAAAGAGGTAAAATTTGGAAGCACCTACGTTAATAAAATGATCGCTAGAAATACCAATAAAGATCCTGAAGCCATTGCTGCAAGACAAAAATTTTACCATGACTTTTTGCTAGCAAATTTTAAAAATGATGATGAGCTAACATTTCAGTGGTCACATGAGCAATGCATGATAATCGCCACAAATATGATGAATGCAGCCGCGAGTTTGGGCATTGATAGTTGCCCGATAGAAGGCTTTGACAGACATGCTTTAAATAAACTTTTAGGGCTTGATGAGAGCTTTCAAAGAGTGGCTATCGTGGTGCCATTTGGCTACCGCCTAAATCCACAACCAAAAAAACTTCGCAGAGAAATTTCTGATATCGTTACTTGGATCTATTAAGATATTTGAGCCAAATTTTAAATAAATTTTTGGCTCAATTTTAAAAAACCAATAAATTCTAAATAAATACTTACCTTTATAAACCCAAATCAAGTAAAAATGGGATAAAATCAGAGCCAAAACCTAAACTAACGAGGTGTCTATCGTGCTTGAGAAACAAAAAACCAGCCTTCAAATAGTAAAAATGTTTTATACAAAGGCTATTTTACTTCTACTCTCATTTATATTTTTAGCATTATTTGTAGTTTGTGCCGGTACGAACGATATAAAGTATGATCTTAGCTCAACTAATTCGAATATAAAATCATCAATCTCAAATAGCTTTTTTATAATAAAAAACGATCTATTTTTAAAATCAAAAATGGTTGAAGCAGGTCTTAGTGATATACTATTTGATAAAAATTCAACAAAAAACGATCTTTATATAGCTTTTTACGTTTTTGATAAAAATAGAAATTTAATTTATTCAAAGAGATTTTTAGGTGCTGATGACATAGCCGAAAAGGATCTATCTCGGCTTAGGTTAAACGAGACAGATGCTGGAAAATTTACAGTATCGGATCGAGTTTATAAAAACAGTCGTTTTAGAGACATTTATGCATCTTATGGACTAAAAAATGGAGGCAGCATTTTAGTTCAAATTGATATAAAATTTTTACAAAACTACACTAATGTAGATTACGATGAGAAAACCAAAACTTATGCTTATTTGGTGGATAAATATGGAAATTTATCAAGAGATGAGTTTTATAAAAAATTTGATGAATCGATGTTTTTGCCTTATGTGAGTCTTGGCGACGAGTTTAAAGAGGATAAAATAATATTTTCTTTAAGCCACATGAACTTTTATCTCATAAGCTATATGCCAGAGTATAAAATTTTTGTTATTACTGCTTCAACGAAGCATTTTCATATCTTTATGCAGTTTGTGTTATTTTGGCTATCGATCTTTTGTTTTATATCTTCTTTAATATTATGGGTTAGAGATGTAAAATTTATAAAAAATAGAATAATGCCAGCTTTAAAAGAGGTAAGAGATACTTTAGATGGCGATGAATACGAGATAAAACGAAGCCTTAATGTAACAGAATTTGAAGATATAAAAAATGGAATAAACAAGCTAAAGATAGAAACCAAAAAAGCAACTGATGGGCTAGAAGAATACAAAAGTAGATTTGGCTATATTTTTGAGCAAAGCTTTTTGAAAATAGTGGTTTATGATGCTTATAGCGGCGATATTATTGATGCTAGTAATGCATTTTTATCTTCTGTTGGCTACACAAAAGATGAGATTATAGAGCTAAATTTAAATGATTTAATAGATGACGATTTTGCATTGTTTATGCAAATGAAACAAGATGCTCAAAATAGCGATATGAGTTTTAAAATCAAGCTAAAAACAAAAGATGGCAGCACTAAAGAGGGATTTTTACAAGAGTCGCAGATCGAGCTAAGGGATTCTAGGCTAAATTTTATGCTTATACATGAGCTAGACGATGGAAAATTTACGAAAAAGGATAACGAAGCAATAAATGATTATTCGTTTTTATCGCCAAATGTAATAGCAGAAGCATTAAGTAGCGATCCATTTTCTATCGTAAGAAGTACGCAAAATATCGATAGTGTCTTTAAAGTCGCACAAGATAAGAAGCTTATAAATTTAAAAGATCTAATAAGCCCTGAAAGTTTAGATGAGGTTGCTGTAAATATTTCTAATGAATCTAAAAAATTCTTTGAAAAAGGTAGCAAAAATAGCGAGATAAATCTCGTAGCCAATATGCAAACAAATGAAAACAACAAAACGCCATTTAAAATAAAAGTAAAATTTATTGATAATGGTGCTGATAAAGAGCGAAAGATCATCTACTTTTTTAATGACTTAAGTGATATAGCAAAGTTGCAAGAAAAATATGATGCTGAATTAAAATATTTTCAAAGCATACTTTGGGCAAGCCAAGCGCTTGTCTTTTCATGGGATAAAAAAAGCGACACCCTTTATATCCCAAATGCTATCGCCAAGTCGCTCGGATATGCATTAAATGGGGATATGAGTATAAATTTTGAACGTGCAAAAACTATATTTGTAGATGAATTTGTAAGCTTTAAGGACTTTTTTGACCTTATAAAAAAAGGTGAAGTATATGATGGCGAAGTGCGTTTTTATAGGGCTGATAAAGAGATTATTTATGTAAGGATTAGAGCAAAAGCAATAGCCTTTTATGATGGTGAAGCAAGCGTTATAAAGGGCACAATGCAAGATCTTAGTGTGCAAAATAGCTTTTTTTCTTATCAAGACCTTTTAGCAAAAATTTTCTCATACGCAAAAGAGCAAATTATTATGCTTGATGATGAGTTTAGGATCATAGATGCTAATGACGCTTTTTTCGATACGCTTGACATTTCTAGAGATAAAAATTTTATAGAGAAAATTTACTCAAAAGATATAATAAATTTTAAAAACGGACTAAAAGATATTAAAGATGAAATTTTAAATTCAATTAAAATAACTGGCTTTTGGCAAGGTCTTATTCATGATGTTCGAAGCAAAAATAGACTCGAAGTCATAAGCATAAGCAAGCTTTTAAACGCGTTTGGCGATCAAGAGGGATATATTTTGTTAGCTTCAAGCGCAAATGATGACTGCTACAATAAAGAGTATCTCGAATTTATCGCATATCACGATACGCTAACTGGACTACCAAATAGATTTTTACTTTTTAATAAGCTAGAAAATCTGCTAAAACAAGCGAAAAAAAGCTTAAAAATAGCAGCTTTTTATGTTGATTTTGATAATTTTAAATCGATAAATGACGGATACGGACATCAAGTAGGCGATAAAATCCTAATAGAAATTTCAAAAAAAATAGATGAAATTTTTCCAAAACAAGGAATATTTGCAAGAATAGGCGGGGACGAGTTTATAGGTGCTATGCCTTATGAAAATTTGGGAGAAATTTACGAAACTGCTGAAAACATCTTAAGAGCGGGACAGAGTAAAATTTCTATTGATGATGAGAAAAAACTTAGCGTAAGTATTGGTATTAGCTTAAGTAGCGATGCGCTTAGTGTTGATGATCTAATTGAAAGAGCTGATTGGGCTATGTATCAAGCAAAGCTTAATGGAAAAAATAAATATTATGTATTTAACTCGAAAAAAGATACGTACTTTAAAAATGAATATAGAGATGACTCAAAGATCATTGAAGCTATCGATGCTGGCGAGATGTTCTTGCTTTATCAGCCTGAGATTGATATAAAAAGTGGGGAAGTTAGCAGTTTTGAGGCATTTATTAGATGGAAAAATGGCGATAAGATATTAAGGCCATCAGACTTCTTACCGCTTGCAAAAGGCTCAAAAGCAGTTGTTGCTATCGCATTATTTACACTAAAAGATGCTTTAAAAGCTAGGGCTGTATGGCTAAAAGAGGGGATAAATGCAAAAGTTAGAGTAAATTTATGCATTAAAAAGCTAATGACTTCTGAGCTTTTTGAGAAATTTAAAAAGCTTTTAAAAGATGAGCAGCTAGACGCTAATGGGCTAATCATAGATATCGTTGACTCCGCAAGTGGCGTAAATTTAGATGATGTTGTTAGATATATCGATGCTTATAAGGAGCTAGGCGTTAGCTTTTCGCTTGATGATTTTGCATCTTATTCAGGCTCGGTAGAAGCTTTAGGCATGTTAAAAACAAATAGATTTAATATAGATAAAAGATTTTGCAAACAAATTTTTGATTCAGTAGAAGCACTAAAGACCATACGCATGATAAAGTATGTATCAGATACATTTAATTTTGATGTCATGATAAAAAATTTAGAAGATAAAAGCATGCTTGAAATTTTTGTTGGATTTGGCTTTAGTAGATTTCAAGGACGGCTTTTTGCACCAGAGCTTAGCCTGGATGATGTGCTCAAATTTAAATTTGCTCTATCATCTCCGCTAAATGTAAGAAATTTTCAAGATGATGAGAACTACAATATGCTTTGCAAAATAGTAGGCGTAAAAGAGCTTATGACTCGTTTGATAAATTTACTTAAATGCGATGAAAAAATAAGCGAAAAATTAAAAAGCGAAATAGCAAATCAAGTAGATGATATCAGAACAATAAATGAAAAATTAGCTGAAATTTTAGATACGATCCTTGTAAAAATAGACAAAGAGAACGTAATAAATTTAGCTAATGAGGCAATTTTATTATGCGATAATGATCTAAATTTGAGTGGAGCGAATAAATAATGAATGAAAATGCTTTAAATGTTTATGAGCATGAAATCCCAAATGGAAGCAAGCTGTACTTTGCCAGTAGTGCAAAGCTAAAGAGGCAGATCGAGCAAAAAGCTAGTGAAATTTTAGAAAATGAAGGCTTTAGCGAGATCGTAACGCCATTTTTCTCATATCACCAGCATTTAAGTGTAGATGCGACAAATCTTTTGCGTTTTAGCGATAGTCTAAATCACGAAATAAGCCTAAGAGCTGATAGCACGGTAGATACTGTAAGGATCGTGCTTAGAAGACTAAAGGCAAACGAATCAAAAAGATGGTTTTATATCCAGCCAGTCTTTCGCTATCCAAGCCAAGAAATTTATCAAATCGGAGCCGAACTAATCGGTGAAAATGATGTTTTAAAAAGCATAAATATCGTAGCAAAGCTTATTGATGAGCTAAAAATGGATACATTTTTGCAAGTGAGCAATATACAAATTCCAAGAGTGATTTGTGAAATTTTAAGCGTGCCTATTGAAATTTTTGAAAATGGGCAAATGGAAAAAATTTTATCTCAAAATGTTCCATGGCTAAGCGCTCTTGCTCTTTTAAAGTCAGTTGATGAGTTGGATGAAGTGATTAAAATTTCTCCAAGCAAACTAAAAGAACCGCTTGAAAATTTGAGAAATTTAGCCAGTGCTTTAGAATATAAAAATTTAAGAATAGTTCCGCTATATTACTCGAAAATGAGATATTACGATAGTTTATTTTTTAGATTTTTAAGAAATAACAGCATAATAGCAAGTGGTGGCAGCTACGAAATAGACGGAAAAATAAATAGTGGTTTTGCTGTTTATACAGATGCATTGATAGAAGAAAAAATTAATTTAAGGAAGTAAGAATGAGAAAGGCTGATTTGGTAGTTGGAGTTCAATGGGGTGATGAGGGTAAAGGTAAGATAGTTGATATGCTAGGACTAAACTATGACATGATCTGTCGCTCACAGGGTGGTCATAATGCCGGTCATACAATCTGGGTTGATGGCGTTAGATACGCGCTTCACCTTGTTCCAAGTGGAATTTTGCATAAAAATATCATAAATATCATTGGCAATGGCGTTGTTGTTTGTCCAGAAGTGTTAATCACTGAAATGGCACAGTTTGAAAATTTAGAGGGAAGGCTTTATATTAGCGATAAAGCACATTTAAATCTAAGCTATCATAGCCAAATCGATCAAGCAAAAGAGAGACTAAAAGGCGAAAAAGCAATCGGTACGACTGGCAAAGGAATCGGACCAACTTATGCTGATAAAATAAGTAGAAGCGGTCACAGAGTAGGCGAATTACTTGAACCAGAGCGTTTGTGCGATGCTTTAATGCATGATTTTGAGACAAACAAATGCGTATTTGACGCACTTGGTGTAAAAATTCCTAATGAGAATGAATTGCTTGAAGAGCTAAAAAGATATAAAGAGGTTTTAGCTCCATTTATCGCAAATACTACAAACCTAGTATGGAAGGCACTTGATGAAAATAAAAAGGTATTACTTGAAGGCGCTCAAGGCACGCTTTTAGATATCGACCATGGCACATATCCATACGTAACTAGCTCAAATACCATAAGTGCAGGTGCTTGCACAGGTCTTGGACTAAATCCAAAAGAAATCGGTGAAGTAATAGGCGTCATAAAGGCCTATACGACTCGTGTTGGCTTTGGTCCTTTCCCAACAGAAGACAAAGGCACGAGTGGCGATAAGATGTGTGATATCGGTAAGGAATTTGGCACAACAACAGGCCGCCGCAGACGTTGTGGCTGGTTTGATGCTGTGAGTGTAAAATATGCTTCAAGACTCGATGGTGTCGATACTTATGCACTTATGAAGCTTGATGTGCTTGATGGATTTGAAGTGGTAAAAATTTGTAAAGCTTATCAATATAATGGTGAAACTATCGATTATATGCCGACAGATCTTGAAAATGCAACTCCTATCTATGAAGAACTTGCAGGCTGGGATAGCGTAAAAGGCATAAGCAAATATGAAGATCTGCCAGCAAATGCAAGAGCTTATATCGAGCGAATAGAAGAGCTAACTGGCGTAAAGATCGGATACATCTCAACAAGCCCTGAAAGAAGCGATACGATCATTAGATGAAAAGTAAATTCACCTCTATCGTCCGTGTAAAAAAACAAGAGATAGATAAGGTAGAGGCAAAGCTCGCCGTTGCTAGGCTTAATGTAAGAAATTTTGAAGAAAATTTAGTGCATTTAAGAGCAAGGCTTGAGGAGTTTTGCTTGCCAAAAAGTGGCAATATAGGCGAGCTAAAGGAAAATTTAGAGTTTATAAAGATAGCAAGGCAAGAGTTAAATGCCTGCAAAGAGAGCCTTGAAATAGCTAAAAAAGAGGTTTCGCATTACGAACATAAATATAAAAATGCAAATTTAGAGTACGAAAAGATGAAATATCTAGAAAAAGAAGAGTTTAAAAAAGAGATAAAACGCATACAAAAGGCTGAAGCACTTGCACTTGATGAGTTTGCAGTAATGAAATTTACAACTAAGAGCGAGTTGTGATGAGAGCGGTTTTATTATTCTTAACTATTTTAAATTTTGCATTTTGTTTTGAAGTACCAGTTGACTGTACGCAAATTTTTGAAGCTAGAAAAGAAGAAATTTCAAAGGAACTTGAGATCATAGATGAACAGCGTCAAGCTTTAGAAGTATTTCGCGCAAGCTCGGCAGCAGCCTATGAAGAAAATAATAAAAAGCTTGCCAAAAAAGAAGCTGACCTAAATGCGACAATGAAAGTGATCGAGCAAAAACGCAAAGAGATCGATGAAGTGGTCGCCAAAAATGAGAAAATTTTAAAAGAACTTCGCACAATGACTAGTGATAAAGTCAATGAGTCGTATTCTAAGATGAAAGATGGCGCGGCAGCTGAGGTGCTCTCTAAAATGCCTAGATCAAACGCAGCCACCATACTTTATGCTCTTGATGCCAAAAAGATATCAACTATCATGGCAAAAATGGATCCAAAAGTAGCATCTGAGATCACCACTTTGCTTCAAAAAGGGCCACCATTTGCTGATGAAAAAGGCGATATGCCAACTCCAGCTGGTAGCATAAATATACAGTAATAAATTTTTGCACAGGCAAGTAAAATTTTAAAAAATTTAGACACTAAAATATAAAGCTCTATACTTATAAATTTTTAATTTTAAGCTCACCTAACTTTAGCTTGCATACTTTTGTGGTGGCTATTTTTTAACTAAACTTGCTACGACCCCAACTCCAAGGATGGCTAGAATGATAAAAAGGCTAATTTGTGCAGAAATTTCAAAACCGATATGAAAGATATGAGCAGTCGCATTTACAGCTAGCTTTGCTGCGATAAAAAATAAAAGCACGATCACAGAAATGTCTAGATATTTTAAAAAATTTTTGAGTGCTTCAAGTACAAAATAAAGCGTTCTTAGCCCAAGTATCGCAAATATCATCGCTGAATAAACAATCACAGGATCTTTGCTCACAGCAATGACAGCTGGAACGCTATCAAAAGCAAATATCACATCGCTTAGCTCAATCACGCAAAGGCACAAGAATAACGGTGTTGCTATCCAAGTGGCTTTTAGTCTTAAAATTTGATCGTTAAGAGTAGTTTTTTGACTATCTGAAATTTGCTTAGAAATTTCGCTAAATCTAACAAAAAAGCTATGTCCGAAAAGCTGTGGCAAAACTGGGAAGAAGCGATAAACTGCCCTATAAGCTATGTGGTTTGAATAATCTTTTATATCCTCATCACACTTATCTTTTTTTATCATCATTACGGCACTATATGCGACTATTGCCGCAAATATTAGCTCCATCCAAGGAGAGATGGCAAAAAGCATTGTACCTACGGCTACAAAGATGAGTCTAAATATCATAGCTCCTATAACGCCAAAATAAAGCACTCTGTGGCGATAAATTTCAGGTATCTTAAACCATGAAAAAATCGCCATCATCACAAAAAGATTATCTACCGAGAGCGACTTTTCTAGCGCATATCCTGCAAAATAAAGACTTGCTATTTCACTGCCTCGCTCAAAATATAAATATATGCCAAAAAGTACCGAAACTCCTATCCAAAAAATAGACCAAATGCTAGCTTGTTTTAGTGAAATTTTCTCATCACGTTTATGTGCAAAAAGATCTATTCCAAAGGCAAGTGATGCCATTATAAGAAAAACTATAATTGTTTGAATTTCTAACGCGTTCAACTTTTATCCTTAAAATTTTAGCAAGGCATCATCAAGACTTCTACTATCTCGCCTTTTTTGAGAAATTCTTTATCCATTGGGATAATTAAAAGTGCAGCCTTGTTTGTTAAGTTATTTACGATCGCTGAACTGCCAAGCTTTTTGCCATTTAGATTTACAAAATTTTTTCCTTCACGATTTTCTAAATTTACAGCCGTAAATTCTAAAAATGGCGAACGCTTTTTATAGTCTTCGTCCATTATCGCCGTGATTTTTGGCTCGTCATTGCCTAGCCATAAATTTATCAAGACTCTAACATAAAGTACGCACATAACCATTGCTGAATACGGAAATCCAGGCAGTGCAAATATATATTTTTCGCCTGATTTTGCTATCTTGATGTGGCGGCCTGGTTTAACGGCAGCCTTATCTATGATGACGCTAAAATTTTCTTTTAAAGTGTCTTTTACAAAGTCATAATCTCCCATGCTAACGCCGCCAGTTGTTATTAATATATCAGCTGATTTTAGTGCATTTATGATAGCTTTTTTAACAAGCGCAGCCTCATCTTTTACGATCTCACAAAGGATTGGCTCGGCTCCCATTTTAAGTATTTGCATCGCTATACCTATGTGATTTGAGCTATGAATTTGTGCAGCGTTTTCTAGTGGCTCGCCAAGGTCTTTGATCTCGCTACCAGTTGCAATTATCGCTACTCTAGGGCGGATGAAAACGCTTACGTGAAAGATGCCAAGCTCAGCAAGAAGTGCGATTTCTGCGTAACTAAGTTTGGTTCCTTTTCTTATTAAAATTTCTCCCTTTTTGTAGCTCTCGCCCACCGCACGCACGGCAAAGCCTTTTGATACATTTTTTTTGATAGTGATTTTTGAGCCACTAACTTCGACATTTTCAACTGGCACAAGCGTATCTGAGCCCTCGCTCATGAGCGAGCCAGTAAAGGTTTTAACGCATTTGTTTCCGCTTATTTTTATCTCCTTGTCACTTCCTGCGGGAAGATCGGTGATGAGCTCAAGCTCGCTTAAGCTATCACCATATGCAAATGCGTAGCCATCCATCGCTGAAACTGGCTTTGCTGGATAGTTCTTATCTGCTATCACATCGTGTGCGATATTTCTATCAAGAGCGTCTGTGATGGCGATCTTTTCTACTTTATCCCAAATTTCAACTGTGTCTTTTAAAATATTTAAACTATCCTCATAACTTATAATATCTCGCACTTTGTGTCCTTTTTTCGTAAAATTTTATTATTTTAGCTATTTGGCTCTTAAATTTTATACTTTCTTTATTTATGCTCTATTAAAATGCCATTTAAGAAATCAGTTTGATTTTACCCTATACACAGGAAAATTCATGAATAAAACATTGCTTTACATCATCGCAGGTGCAAGTCTTGGCATTCTTGGCCCAGTGCTTGTTTATTTTGGCAACCCAGCAAACATGGGCGTTTGTGCGGCTTGCTTTTTAAGGGATAGCGTAGGTGCTCTTGGCTTTCACCAAGCCAAGGTCGTGCAGTATCTAAGGCCTGAAATTTTAGGTCTTATCATCGGAGGCTTTCTAGCAAGTATGCTTTGGAGTAGAAATTTCACTCCAGTATCAGGCAGTGCGGCATTTTCTAGATTTTTCTTAGGCGTGTTTGCTATGATTGGTTGCCTTATCTTTTTGGGCTGCCCATGGAGAGCATTTTTACGTCTTGGCGGAGGAGATATGACCGCTATTGCTGGTCTTGTCGGTCTATTTGCTGGCGTTTTTGTTGGACGATTTTTCAAGAAAAATGGTTACGTCATACCTGAAAATGATGCCACTACAAAACCAGTTGCGTTTTTGCCATTAATCATTGCTATTTTGCTTTTAATAGCCCTTGTCTTTGGTTTAAAGCTTGGCGACAATGGTGCTTTATTTAGCTCAGAAAAAGGTCCAGGCTCACAGCACGCAAATATCTTTATCTCACTTATTTGCGCCATTGTTATTGGCATTTTTATGCAAAGAAGCAAATTTTGCTCGGTTGGTGCGATTAGCAAAGTTTTTGAGCGTGATCTTTCAATGTTTTATGGCATTGTATCTATCATCGTTTTTGCAAGTATCACAAATTTAGCTCTTGGGCAATATAAATTTGGCTTTGAAGCTCAACCTATCGCTCACAATGACGTCCTTTGGAATTTCCTTGGCATGAGCTTGGCTGGTCTTTGCTTTAGCCTAAGTTATGGCTGCCCAGGCAAACATTTAGTGCAAATGGGAGCTGGAAATTTAAGCTCAGCTGTATTTGTCTTAGGCATGGGAGCAGGCGCTGCGATAAGCCATAACTTCATACTTGCAAGCTCTGGAGCTGGCATCACTCCTTACGCTCCATATGCCGTAGCGATCGGCTTTATCTATGCTATTTATGTTGGAGTTTTTACTAAAAAAGCATAATATAAATTTGGCTGCTTTTGCAGTCAAATTTACTCACTCCTTATATTTATAATTTCATCAAAAAGTTCAAAAAGCTCGCGTTGATGTGTGATCATCATCACGCCAAGTTCCTTAAAATCGCTCTTTAAATTTTTCAAAATTTCAGCTGCTGAAGCATTATCAAGTGCTGAGGTTGCCTCGTCTAAGAATAGAAATTTAGGCTTTGCAAGATAGACTCTGGCAAAATTTAGCCTCTGAGCCTCGCCTCCACTCATAATCTTAGGATAGTCTAAAATTTCATCTAAATTTTTAAATTTGCTAAGGCCAACTCTGGCTAAAATTTTATAAATTTCACTATCATTTTGCTCATTCTTGTTCGGATAGGAGATGAGTTCTTTTAGGCTAGATCTAACCAAATATGGCTTTTGGGATAAGATTTGTTGCTTTTAGGTAGCTTATGCTAAAGCTAAAATGTATATTTATGGGAGTTAAAATTGAAAAAAGTTTAATTCTATTGAGAGGATTTAGCCGCCAAATGACGGCTAAGAGAAGTTATCTTAAAATTTGAATCTTTGCTTTTGCGCGGAGTTTGTCAAAATAATCAGCCATAAGTTTTTCTTGCTCACCTTGATAAAGCTCGTTTATAACATTATCCTTAACGTCTGCAAAGCTTGGTGTGTATGAGCCGATCTTCTCTTTTACTAAAAACATATCAAAGCTGTCAGGCCCTTGCAAAGGCTGTGTGTAGTCACCGTTATTTGTGCTTGAGATGATCGCAGCAAGCCTTGGATCTATGCTTTGATAGTCCAAACTAACCTCTTGTGTTTGCACGCCGTCTAGTAGCTTCGGACTTGTCTTTTGAGCCTCAAGTAGCTCAGGATCTTTTGCTCTATAAACTACGACTCTAGCGGTGCTAAAGACCTTAAATTTATCAGGATTAGCATCAAAATACATCTTTGCTTTTTGCTCATTTACATTTTTACCAGCTTCAGCCAAGATGCTTTTATAAAGCTTTTCTTGAAGCATCTTTTTTTCTATGTTGTTTTTAAACTCCAAAAAGTCCATGCCTTGAGCTTGGATAGAGCTTCTAAACTGCGAATTTGTCATGCCATTTTGCTTTGCGATCGATTCGATTCTATCGTTTAGCTCAAATGGCGTTACACTAATGTTTAAATTTTTTATCTGAGCATCTTCGAGCCTATCTCTTATGAGTAAATTTAAAGCATCTTGTTCGCTAGCTCTTAGCTGTTCTTTCAAGCTATAAACTTCATAAAGCGTGATTGGTTCGTTCTCTACAATAGCTGCGATACCGTTTATCATCTGAGCCGAATATAAATTTAAAGCACTTAGCATGCCAGCAGCCAAAAAGAGCAATTTTTTCATAATAAAACCTTTATTTAAGTATTTAGTAAATATAATTTTGGGCAATTATAACATAAAAATAAGGCACAAAATGATAGTTACTAGATTTGCTCCGTCGCCTACTGGATATCTACATATAGGCGGACTTAGGACAGCCCTTTATAATTATTTATACGCAAGAGCTAATAATGGAAAATTTTTACTTCGCATCGAAGATACTGATTTAAAACGAAACTCAGAAGAGGCCACGCAAGCCATAAAAGAAGCGTTTGCTTGGTGCAAGCTAGATCACGACGGCGAAGTGACATATCAATCAAAAAGATTTGATCTTTACAAAGAGTATGTTAAAAAACTACTTGAAGAAGGCAAAGCATATAAATGCTATATGAGCAAGGACGAGCTTGAAGAGCTTAGAGCTAGCCAGGAGGCAAGAAAAGAGCGTCCAAAATATGATAATAGATATAGAGATTTTACTGGCACTCCTCCAGCTGGTATCGAGCCAGTCATCCGTATAAAAGCTCCATTAAGTGGCGAAATCGTCATACATGATGGCATAAAAGGTGAGGTTAAATTTAAGGTTGAAGACATATTAGATGACTTCATCATCGCAAGAAGCGACGGTACACCAACTTATAACTTCACGGTTGTGATAGATGACGCACTAATGGGTGTAACAGACGTCATCCGCGGCGATGATCACCTCTCAAATACCCCAAAACAGATCGTTCTTTACGAGGCACTTGGCTTTAAGATTCCAAAATTTTATCACGTCGCTATGATAAACGGCGAGGATGGCAAAAAGCTTAGCAAAAGACACGGCGCAACTGACGTTATGGAGTATAAAAAGATGGGCTACTTGCCTGAAGCGCTCTTAAATTTCCTTGTTCGTCTTGGCTGGAGCCACGGTGATGATGAGATTTTTACTATCGAGGATATGCTTAAATACTTCAATCCAAACGATATCAACAAAAGCTCAAGCACTTATAATGCTCAAAAGCTTGACTGGCTAAATTCTCACTACATTAAGACCCTGCCTTATGAGAGACTAGCTCACGATATGCTTGAGTTTGGCGTGGATTTTAAAGCTTTGGTAAAGGGCGAGCTACTACTAAATTCTCTCCGCGAGAGATCAAAGACACTAATCGAAATGGCAAATAGCGCAAACACGATCATCAACGCTCCAAAAAGCTACGATGAGAAAGCCTGGGCTAAATTTATAAATGAAAATAGTAAAGAAATTTTGGCTAAATTTGCTCAAATTTTAGATCGTGACCTTGACGCAAAGGGCTACGAGGAGCTAACAAATAAATTTTTAGAGCAAAATGGCTTAAAGCTAAAAGACCTAGCTCAGGCTCTAAGAATAGCGCTAACTGGCTCAAGCGTGAGCCCAAGCATCTTTGAAGTGCTTGAAGTAGTGGGCAGTAGCGAGACGAAAAATAGAATACAAAATTTATTAAAGGAAGAGAAATGACACATGTAACTAAAGAAGAAGCACTAAACTACCACATAGGCGGTAAGATCGAGATAAAGGTAAAGACGCCTTGCGAGACGTCAAGAGACCTTTCAATGGCCTATACACCAGGTGTTGCAGAGCCTTGCAAAGAGATAGAAGCTGACAATGAACTAGCTTATAAATATACAAATAAAGCAAATCTAGTAGCCGTTATCACCGATGGTACGGCTGTCCTTGGGCTTGGCGACATCGGTGCGATCGCTGGCAAGCCAGTTATGGAAGGAAAGTCAGTTTTATTTAAAAAATTTGCAAACGTAGATGCCTTTGACATCGAGCTAGACGAGCATGATCCAGATAAGATCGTTGAGATTTGCAAGGCCCTTGCTCCGACATTTGGTGGTATAAATTTAGAAGACATCCGTGCTCCAAAGTGCTTTGAGATCGAGAGAAAGCTTCAAGAAGCAGTTGATATCCCTGTAATGCACGACGATCAGCACGGCACGGCGATGATAACAAGTGCTGGCATGATAAATGCGATGGAAATTTCTGGCAAAGATATATCTAAGATAAAAATCGTAGTTAGCGGCGCAGGCGCAGCTGGCATTGCGTGCGCGAAGATGTATAAAGCGCTTGGTGCAAAACACATCGTTATGATAGATAGCAAAGGCGTAATTCATTCAAAAAGAACAGACCTAACACCTGAAAAGGTAGAGTTCGCGCTTGAAACTGAGGATAGAACTCTAGCTGATGCGATGAGGGGTGCTGATATGTTTTTAGGTCTTTCTAAGCCTGGTGTTCTTACAAAAGAGATGGTTGCTTCAATGAACAAAGAGCCTATCATCTTTGCTTTGGCAAACCCAGTGCCTGAAATTTATCCAGAGGATGTTGAGGCTGTAAGAAGTGACGTTATGATGGGTACAGGCAGAAGCGACTATCCTAACCAAGTAAATAACGTTTTAGGCTTTCCATTCATCTTTAGAGGTGCGCTTGACGTTAGAGCTAAAAAGATCACTGAAAATATGAAAATGGCTGCGGCTAGAGCGCTTGCACAGCTTGCAAAAGAGCCAGTACCAGCTGAAGTTTTAAAAGCAAGTGGCGTTAGCGAGCTAAAATTTGGCAAAGAGTATATCATCCCAAAACCATTTGACAAGCGCGTATTAACAGCAGTCGCTCCAGCAGTTGCAAAAGCTGCGGTTGAAGATGGCGTGGCGAGAGTAAAAGATTTTGATGTTGAGGCTTACAAAGCCAAGCTTGCAAAAGGATTTTAAAATTTAGCCCAAATTTTGGGCTAAACTCTTTTTGGCATTTTGTAAAGATAAACCTTGTAAAAACAGTAAATTTAAGGATAAAAAATGCAAAACGTTAAACTCATCTCGCACCCACTGATCGAGCATAAATTAACTATTTTACGTGATAAAAACACCCAACCTTTTCAGTTTCGTATGCTAGTTGATGAGATCAGTTATCTTATGATCTTTGAGGCGACTAGAAATTTAAAGGTAAAAGATGTCAAAGTCCAAACTCCAGTTGCGGTGGCAGATGCAAAGAGGCTTACTACAAAAGTGATGATATGCCCCATCTTAAGGGCTGCTCTTGGTATGCTTGATAGCGTTTTTACTATCATTCCAGATGCGAGTGTGGGCTTTTTGGGCTTTCAGCGAAACGAAGAGACAGCACAAGCTGAGTTTTTCTACGCGAAGCTTCCAAAAGACGCAAAAGAACGCATGGCGATCATCATCGATCCTATGTTTGCAACTGGTGGCACGGCGATAGATGCGGTCAAATTCTTACGTGAAAAGGGCGTTAAGGAGATCAAATTTATCTCTATCATCGCTGCTCCTGAGGGGCTAAAGAGATTTAGCGAAATTTACCCAGACGTCGAGGTCTATACAGCTTCGATTGATGAGAAGCTAAATGAGAAAAACTATATCGTTCCAGGTCTTGGTGATGCTGGTGATAGAGTTTTTAACACGCTTTAAGGGCAAAATTTGAATAAAAGACTTTTGCCAGCCTTAGTCGCCTTTATCATTGCTATTATTGTTGGCACTTTTTTCTTTTCAAATAATGGTAGTGAAGCAAATAAAAATGCTCAAATTTTACTTGAGCAACTAAACAAAGAGGGACAAAAAAGCCAGAGCCTTGCAGAAAATGGCTCATACACTTCAAAAGATGAGGTCGCTCTTTATATCTATAAATTTAACAAGCTGCCAAAGAATTTCATAACCAAAAAAGAGGCACTTGAACTTGGCTGGGATGCAAAAAACGGAAATTTATGGCAGATAAGCGGCGGCAAAAGCATTGGCGGAGATAGATTTTCAAACAGAGAAAAGAGGCTGCCTGAGGCTGATGGCAGAAAGTGGTTTGAGTGCGATGTGAATTATAATGGCGGCAGGCGCGGCGCTGAGAGAATTTTATACTCAAACGACGGGCTTATTTACTACACGCCCGATCACTACGAGCATTTTTACCTGCTTTATGAGAAGAGGATGCAATGAAAAGCGTGATCTTAGATGCAAAAAAGATGGTCGAAAAAGAGAAGATGCATGAGTATTTTGCTAAGAAATTTGACCTGCCAGAGTACTACGGCAAAAATTTAGACGCGCTCTTTGACTGCCTTTGTGAGATAAATGAGCCAACGCTTATAAAGCTAAAAAATGAAAATGCTTTGGATGATGACACAAAAGAGAGCTTAACCCAGCTATTTCGCGACGTTTGCAACGAAAATGAGATGGTTAAATTTGAGCTTGTAAAAGATGAAAAATGATATTTGGAAAGATTGATTATCTAAATTTACTCCCCTTTCACGTATTTTTAAAATCAGCCCCACTAAGCTCTCAGATAAAAAAGGCTATCGAGTTTAAAAAGGGCGTGCCAAGCAAGCTAAATAGAGCCCTAAACGCCAGAAAGATCGACGCTGCGGTGATCTCAAGCATAGCAAGCAAAAAGGCAAATTTAAAGAAGCTAAATTTTGGAATAGTCGCCAAAAAAGATGTAAAAAGCGTGCTTGTTCGCAAAAACTCAGCCCCAAAGCCAGATCCTGCCTCAGCTAGCTCAAACGCCCTAGCCAAGGTGCTTAAACTAAATGGAGAGGTGATCATAGGCGACAGGGCGCTAAAGGCATACTTAAGCGAGGGCAAAGAGTGCTTTTACGACCTTGGTCAAATTTGGCACGAAAAGACAAATTTGCCATTTGTTTTTGGTAGATTTTCTTACGTAAAAAATGGCTCGTTTTACAAAAAACTGGTCACAAAATTTTTACAAAAAAATGTAAAAATTCCAAATTATATATTAGCCCAGTATGCCAAAAGCCGCGACATAAGCGAGCAAGATATCAAGTGGTATCTTAAATTTATAAGCTACAAGATCGGCCCAAAAGAGCAAAAATCACTCCGAAAATTTTTTAAAGAAGATAGATTGTTAAAAGCAGAAAAAAAGAATTAAATTTTTTATAGCTTCTTAGTAGGCACCAAGAAGCTATAAAAATTTTAGTGATGCATATGCATGTTAGTTGAGTTATCATCACTCATCTGTTGCATATCCATCATCATCTTGTGGTGATCATGCATCGGCATATCTGCTGGCATGTTCATTGGCATATTCATCTGCATATCCATCGCGCCATTTTCAGCCTTGTAGCCTGTTATGGTAGGATCAACCATGCCAAATATCATAGCGACGTGTCCGACGATCAAAAAGAATATGAGCAGGCAAAAGTGAAGCTTTAGCTTTGCCTTTTGGCTTGCGTTTTTATAGATCAAATTTAGCTCTAAAAGCGCGATGCCAAGAAGTGGGATGACGCCGATGAGATATGAGTAGATAGCGATGACATCGGCATATCCGCGCCATTTTATGGTTGGATAAATTTTTGCTAAAAAGTAGATCACAAGAGCTGTAAAATAGACCCCAAGCACTATGCCAACAAATTTGCTAACGGCCTTAAAGCCAGCGTTTTTGCCGCTATCCATGTGATACATCGTGAAAAACTCCATCGCCACTAAAAGCTCCGCAAGCCCCATAGGTATCACCATGTAGAGGATTAGATTGTAGGGTTGATCGAGCGATAAAAGCTCCATGTAGTGTGTCATTACCATTGTAAATCCTTTGTAAAAATTTAAAGAAATTTACTACCGAAGGGTTAAGATAGTTATAAAATATTGAGAATAGTTGCGGGATCTAAGTGGATGTTAAATTTACTCCTAGCTAGGCTAAGAGTAAATTTAAGCTAGTCTTTAAACTCGTGCGAGATGACTGGAGAAAATTCTTCCCAATGAAGCTTGGTTTTAAATGTCGGCATCTTGCTTTGAAATGGCTCTTTTTTAAGTGCCGCCATAGCGACACTATCGCCTTTTGGCTTAGCCGGTGCTTCTACGTTTAGTATAGAGCGTTCAAGGTCGATGAAATCTTTTAAAATAATAGTATATGATTTAAAGAAATTTGCCTCTTTGTGAGCCAAAAGTAGCGAGCCAAACTCATCTACAAATAAATTTAAAGTTTCAGAAAATAGCTTATTGCTAATATTTTTTGCATCATTAAACTCATCTTTTAAAAATGTAGCCATCGCTAAAAATATAAATCCAACGTAGTCCTCGCTGTCTTTGCAAAGCTCGCTATCACGTCTATATGGGCTTAGTTTTAAACATTCAATAACCCTAAGCCTAGCTGCGCCGTTATCTCTGCCCTCTTCATAAAATGAGGCACTTAAAGGGATATTTGTAAAGCCAAAAAGAACGTCATTTTGTTCTTTTGAAAATTCTTCAAAGCTAAATTTATCTAAATTTTTAAATGCAGCATCACTATCCTCGCTCAAAGGATTTGCGCTTAAGTATTTTAGCTGCTCTTTCCACCTTGCAAATTTCTCATCATTTGTGTAAAAAAACATAGGATATGCTAGAAATTCGTAAAAATATGATCTTGCTTTTATGATGTTTTTATCCATTTAATAAATCCTCTTTCATCGCGTTTATTTGTGCTTGAACCATTAGTTTGGCCTTACAGTCAGCACAGCAGTAAAGTGCTTTTATCTTAACCCTATCGTTGCCAAATCTTGGTTGCATTATAGTTGCGATCTTTTCTACCGCTTTTTTAGTTGCAAACTCTTTTCCGCACTCAACACAGGCAAAAAGCTCATCTCGTGCCAGTTCATTATAGGTAAAAAACTCAGGCTTAAGAGAAATTTTTCCAACCTCAAGGCTTATGGTATCTTTTTCAGCACAGCTTAGTTCGCAGTATCCGCAAGCTGTGCAGACGCTTGGATTAAATAAAATCGAATTTGTCTTTTTATCAGCCACTAGCGCGCTTACGTTACAAGCGCCAACGCAACTTAGACAAAGTGTACAGCTATCAGTGTTTATCTTGACATCGCCGTATCTTATCATCTCGCCGCTTTTTACCACGCCAAGATCTTCGCTACCTACTAAAAACTCGAGCCTTTTTGCAAAAATTTCTCTTTTTGGCAAGGCATATTCGTTTATTGTGTGTTGTGAGTCAGCTATAAATTTTGCCTTTTTGAGCGATTCTTCAAGCTCATTTTTATCTTTGGCGTGATAGATCGCCGTCTCTTTAAATTTAAGCTCATAAATTTGATTTAAGATGCTAATGGCGTCTTTTTCGCCTTTACCAAGAGTTTTGCTAAATAAAATCACACTCGCACCACTTTCTTGAAGCAATGTAATAAGATGAGCTTGATTTAACATATGTGGTGCTGATATGAAAAAAGGCAAGACATTTTCAGGTAGGCTTATATTTAGCTCGTCTAAATTTGTTTCATTAGAGATTATTAGTGGAATTTTACCTTTGTAAAGTTTGGCAATAGTAGCAAATGAGTTTTGTGGCATAAGTGTAGAGTCAAGAGATCCGCTAGGGCAGACGCTAATGCAGTTACCACAATTTACGCAATCGATTTGTGAGAAAACAAGATGCTTTGTCTCGTCTTCTTTTAAAATGGCTACAGTTGGACAAACATCGACACAGCGTCCACAAATTTCATTTCGTCGTTCGTGATATTGGCAGATCGAAGAGTCGTATTGAGTTAGACTTTTGTACTTAAATTTTGGAGTCTTTTCATTTAAAATTTTAAGCACAGCTTCATCTTCTAGCCCAGCTATTTCATAACAGCCGCTTTGCTTTAGCATATAATCCCTTGCATTTTCAACCAAGAAAAAGTCACAATCGACCTCAAATTCGTCATTTGCTCTAAGTATCAAAACACTAAGTTCGCCAGCTGCGCCATAAATAAATTTCACTTCAAAATGCGTTAATTCAATGACTTTATAGCCATTTTCTTTTAATAAATTTGCTAGCTCCTCACGGCCTGAGTTGCTTACTATTACGACATTTTTGCCGACTTCTTTTTCGTAATCAACATCCTTTGCCATGTCAAATACAGTTGCTCTTGCTTCATAAAGCAAAAGTGTATTTTTAGCTTTTTCTAAGACGCTTGCAGTTGTATTTTTTAGATAAAAATTTATCTCAGGTGCGATAATGTTTGCTTTAAGCTTTGGCGAATTAGAAACTAAATATTCTTCCTTTTCATTATTTATTTCTATCTGTTCATTTAGCATTAAAGTATCGTCAAAATCGTTATAAAAGCCAAATTCTTTCATAATTTCTCCTATTATCAAAAACAGGCTTATTTTAATATTAATGGGATTAATAGACTCTGAATTTTATATGTTCCTTTTTGCTCTAAGGTTTAATTTATAATATTTTTTATGTTAAAATCACGGCTTGGTAAAACTAACTTACTAGGAGCACGAATTGAGCGATTTAAGAGATATCCCACAAGTTGATAAAATCATAAAAAACGAAGCATTTTCAGGATTTGATATAAATTTAGTCACATTGCTTGCAAGGCAAATTTTAAATGAAGTTAGAGCTAAAATTTTAAATGAAAATGCAAATTTTGCGTTGCAAGAAATAATAGATTTAATCCTAAACGAATATCATAAATTTAATGAATCAAGCCTTCAAAGAGTGCTAAATTTAACTGGTGTGACCATTCACACAAACCTCGCTAGAAGTGTTATCGATAAAGAAATTTTAAAGCGGGCAACACCTGTTATCACAGGATACTCAAACCTTGAATACAACCTAAAAACAGGCAGCCGCGGCAACAGATACGACTACGTTGGCTCGCTAATAGCAAGAGCTTTTGGCTTTGAGGACGCCATCGTTGTAAATAACAACGCAAGCGCTGTATTTTTGGTGCTAAACACCTTTGCAAAGGGCAGAGAAGTGGTCGTTAGTAGAGGCGAGCTAGTCGAGATCGGCGGTAGTTTTAGAGTGCCTGAGGTGATGGCAAATGCAGGTTGTATCTTAAAAGAGGTCGGCACTACAAACAAAACTAGGCTAAGAGACTACGAAGAGGCGATAAGTAATGAGACAGCGATGCTTGTAAAGGTTCATAGATCAAATTTTGACATCGTTGGCTTTAGCGAAGAGACCACGGCAAATGAGCTAAGCGGGCTAGCAAGCAGGCAAAATTTGATAGATTATTTTGATCTTGGCAGTGGATTTTACGGAAATTTGCCCTTTAACTTAGACAAAAACGAGCCAGATCTAAAAAATTTAAAAGATGTTTCGCTAGTTAGCTTTAGCGGCGATAAGCTGCTTGGCGCGGTTCAGTGTGGCATAATTGTCGGCAAAAAAGAGCTCATCTCAAAACTTAGGAAAAATCAGCTTTTAAGGATGCTTCGCGTCGATAAGGTGATCATCTCGCTTTTGGCTGAGAGCATGAAAGCCTATCTAAACAAAGAATTTGAGCTAATCACAACGCAAAAATTGCTTCACAAAAGCGTAAAAGAGCTTGAAGGCTTAGCAAATTTTATAAATAAAAATTTAAAAAATCCGCTTGAGATAGTGCGCACACAAACCTTTGTAGGAGGTGGTGCGATGCCAAATAAAAAGATCCCAAGCGTGGCACTTGCGCTTAGTGGCGACGCAAATTTAAACGAGCTAAAATTTAGGCAAAAAAGGGTGATCGGACGCATAGAAAACGATAAATTTATGCTTGATCTTAGATCACTTCTTGATGATGACGTAGAGACGCTAATAAAAATAATAAATGAAACGGAAGAAAAATGAGTTTAATAATAGGAACAGCAGGGCATATCGACCACGGAAAAACCGCGCTTATAAAGGAGCTAAACGGCTTTGAGGGGGACAATCTTGAAGAGGAGAAAAAGCGTGGCATAACGATCGATCTAAGCTTTTCAAATTTAAGCAAAAATGATGAAAATATCGCGTTTATCGACGTGCCAGGGCATGAAAATCTCATAAAAACGATGATAAGTGGCGCGTATGGCTTTGACGCGTGCTTATTTGTGGTGGCGGCAAATGATGGGCTTATGCCTCAAAGCTTGGAACACCTTGAAATTTTAAATCTCCTTGGTGTGAAATCTATAATCGTAGCGCTTACAAAATGCGATCTCGTAGATGAAGCAACTATAAATTTAAGAAAAAAAGAGATAAGAGATGAAATTTCTAAATTTAAAAACCTGCAAATTTTAGAAATTTTTGCCGTTAGCATAAAGGATAAGGCGAGCATCGATGAGCTTAGAAACTACCTCTTTACGCTAAGAGCCAAAAAGCGCGATGAGGAGGGCGTTTTTAGATACTACATCGATAGGGTTTTTAGCCTAAAAGGTATCGGAAATGTCGTAACTGGCACCGTGATAGAGGGAAGCGTTAGTAAAAACGAGAAGCTTTTTAACTACGACGCTGGCAAAGAGGTGCTAGTAAGAAGCGTGCAAAGCCACGATAAATTCGTTGATAGCGCTGGAGTTAGCAGCCGCGTGGCGCTTAATCTAACAGGTATCGAGCTTAGCGAGCTAAAAAAGGGTCAGCTACTTAGCAAAAAGGGCTTTTTTAGGGGATTTAGAGAGGTTGATGCGGTCGTAACTGCTAAGAATTTGATACATTCACAAAGCGTGACATTTTGCGTGGGCGCTAAAAATGTGCCTGCAAAGGTGCTAATCCTTAGTCAAAAAGATGATAGCTACTTCGTGAGCTTTAAATTTCAAAGCGATATGTTTTTGAAATTTGACGAGTCGTTTGTGATTATCTCAGATGCGCGCGTGATAGGAGGCGGCAAGGTGCTAAATCCTGTGCTTGAGCCACTGAAAAAAGCTGGTAAAATTCTCTTTTTGGCTGCACTTTTAAAGCATGATTTTGTTGGAGCCTTTTCTATCTTAAAAGAGGCTCACAAAAATGGCTTTGGCATCATCTCTTCTTATCAAAGGTTTGGACTAAGTCACGAAGAGGCCGTAAATGTGGCCAAAAAAGTCTCAAACGTCTTTGTCGATGAAAAGGCTTTAAATATCTACGATCTAAGCGCGGTTGAGCGGATAAAATCTGTGGTTAAATTTATGATAGAGAAAAATGAATTTGCTGTCTTTTCAGCTCAAAGTATAAGCTTAAAGCTTGCTTGGGCTAGTCAAAATTTGGCTCAAAAAGCACTTGATGAGCTTGAAAGTATAAACTTAATCTCTAAAAATGATGGCGTCTATACAAAAAAGGGCGTTGATATAAGCAAACTAAAAGTAAGGCTTGAAGAGAAAATTTATGAAATTTTAGAAAGCGGAAAACTAGCTCCAACGGCACCTTATAATATATATGATGAGCTAGAAATAGATAGGCTAAGTGGTGATAATGCCCTTAAAAAACTAACTGCAATGGGCAGAGTTGTAAGGCTGGAGCATAATCTTTTTATCACTAGAAATTCGCTAAAAATGGCACTTGATAAACTAAGAGAGATCATCAAAAATCAAGGCTTTGTAAATGTCACAAACGCCAAGGATGCACTAAATTTAAGCAGAAAATATGTAATCGCTTATCTTGAGCAACTTGACCTTGAGAGTGACATAATGAAGCAAGGAAATGATAGAGTCTTTCGTGGTTAGTATTCATTTACAAAAAGCAAATATAATCCGCCAAATTTTTAAAAAGGAAAAAAATGAAAAAAGTGGTTTTGGCCTCAATATTAGCGGCAACTAGCCTAATGGCAGCAAGCGATAAGCAAATAGAAGATTTTTACTCAGAAGTTTTTAAAAATCAAAATATCGATGGTGTTAATGTAAAAGTTGTAGAACGCACTAAAATTTTAGATGATATAGAAAAAGTAAGCTTAAAATTTAGCAAAGGGGATATGTCTCAAGAAGATGTGACTTTTGTTAAGGGTGATCTTATGTTTCCTGATGTTGTAAATTTAAAGGAGCAAAAGTCTTATTTGGCTGAAGAAAAAAAGGTAATCGCAGAAAAAGCAGCGCTTGATTTAGTAAAATCCCTAGCTAAAATTTATAAAAATGAAGACAAGGCAAATGTTATAACTCTTGGCAATGATAGCAAAAAGCCAACTCTTATCATGTTCTCAGATCCTGAATGCCCATATTGTAGAGCCGAGCTAGCAAAGATCGAAACGACATTAAAAGACAATAACGTTGAAATCATCCTAACTCCAGTACATGAACTATCGTCTTTGCAAAAAAGTGCTTTGATCTATAAAGATATAAAAAATGCAAAAAGTGATAGCGATAAGGTTAAAATTTTAAGAAAGTATTTCTCTGAAGATTATAACGTAGATGAAAAAAATGTTGGCAAAGAAGAGAGCGACAAGATTGATACTTTACGTAAAAAATATTTCTCTGCCGGCGTTAGATCAGTGCCATTTATAATAAATAAAAGTGATCTAAAATAACCTTTTCTAGGGAGCTCTCCCTAGAATTTATACTTTAAATTAGCCTTTCTCTCAAAATTCATAAAAGTTAAAATATTAAATATATTTTCTTATATTTTTAACAATAACTTAACATATTTAATTAAAGCTTTATATTTACTTTGATTATCTTGCAATTATGCTAAATTTACCGAGTTTAAATCTAGGCTATAAAAAGCCCTGAAATAGGCCTTGCAATATTTTAGAATTTCTAAAGTTGCAAATTGTGAAGACCAATCAAACCAAATTCTCAAATTTTTAAGTTTGAGAGCTAAGGAGAAAAAATGCAAGGATCAAGAAGAGATTTTCTAAAAAAATCTCTAAAAGTCGGTGCTGCCGGCGGTGTACTCGCAGTCTCAGCCGTAGCAAAAGTGACTAGTGACGACTTAGCTCCTGATGACAATGGTGTCGTCGTTGGCAAGTCAAACAAAAAAGAGGTGCTTTATAAAAAAAGCAAGAACTGGGAAACCTACTATAAAATCGCATACTAAGGGAGAAAACCATGAGTGATGCACGTATAGGAAGACGTTCATTTTTAAAGCTAGCCGCACTTGGTGCTGGAAGCACAATGGCTTTTGGAGAAAATGAAACGATAAGAAAAGCAAGTGATGAGGAGATAAAAAATCCTTTCCCTGGCTCAAAAAAGGTTAGAACGATTTGTTCTATTTGCTCAGCAGGCTGTGGTATCGAGGCTGAGGTAAAAGATGGTGTTTGGGTTCGTCAAGATATGGCGATGCATCATCCGATATCTCAGGGCTCACACTGCTCAAAAGGTATCGATCAGATCGACCTTACACACAGTAAACAACGTATCAAATATCCTATGAAAAAAGTTGATGGTAAATGGCAAAGAATTTCATGGGATCAAGCTGTAAATGAGATCGGCGATAAGATGCTTCAGATCCGCAAAGAAGATGGCCCTGATAGTGTTGTTTTCTTAGGATCTGCGAAATTTAACAATGAGCAAGCATATTACTTTAGAAAATTTTGTGCATTTTGGGGTACAAACAGTAACGATCACGTAGCAAGAATTTGACATAGCGCAACAGTCGCCGGTGTGGCGAATACTTGGGGTTATGGCGCGATGACAAACCACTTTGGAGATATGGCTGCGAACTCAAAATGTATATTTATCATTGGAGCAAACCCAGCTGTGGCAAACCCAGTTGGTGGCATGAAGCACACTTTACAAGCAAAAGATAGAAACAATGCAAAAGTAATTGTAGCTGATCCAAATTTTACAAAGACAGCTGCACACGCTGATCTTTATTTGAGACAAAGATCAGGAACTGATATTGCACTTGTTTATGGTCTTATCCACATCATTCTTAAAAATGGCTGGGAAGATAAAAATTTTATAGAAAATAGAACTTACGGTATTGACGAGATAAGAAAAGAGGCTGAGCACTGGACACCAGAGGTTACATCTGATGTTACTGGAGTACCAGTTGATAAGCTACTAAAAGCTGCAGATATCCTAGCTCATACAAAACCGGGTACTGTTGTTTGGGCACTTGGCATCACTCAACACTCAGTTGGTACATCAAATACAAGAATTTTACCTATCCTTCAACTAATTCTAGGAAATATGGGTAAAGCAGGCGGCGGCTGTAATATCATTCGTGGTCACGACAACGTTCAAGGCTCAACTGATATGTGCAACCTTTCAGATAGCTTGCCAATGTATTATGGCTTAACTGATGCAGCATGGAAATATTACTGCAAAGGCTGGGGCGTTGATTATGACGAATTTATTAAACGCTTTGCAGTCTCAACAAAAGAGCCAAAACAAGGTGGCGCTCCTGTTAAAAACACAGTCTTTGAAGAGTATTATTACCACGATCCTAAGCATCCAGAAGATAGGAACTGGAGAAACGAAAAAGGCTGGTCACTTTCAAAATGGTGGCAAGGTGTCTTGAAAGAGGAGAACACATTTAGTAGTGGTGCATTGAGAGTTCTTTGGGTTCAAGGAACTGGTCTAACGTCTATGGCGCACCTAGCTAAAATTCAAGAAGCAGCTTCAAAACTAGATATGATCGTTGTGGCTGAGCCATTTGTAAATGAAATTTCTATCCTTTCAGACAGAAAAGATGGCGTTTATATCTTGCCAGTAGCGACTGCATTTGAAAATGAAGGTCACTTAAGTGCAACAAACCGCTCAGGTCAATGGAGAACAAAAGTTGTTGATCCACTTTATGAGAGTAAGGGCGATCATGAAGTAATGTTCTTGTTTGCTAAGAAATTTGGCTTTTACGATGAATATGTAAAAGGCATGAAAATGGGTATCGTAGACCATGAAATAAAACAAGTAAAAGATGACTTTGTATGGCCTGATGATGCGACAAATGAGATAGCAAGGATTGGAAATTCTATAGGTTATGGTGGTAGAACAGCCGAGATGTTTAGACGCCATCAAGCAAACTGGGATAAATTTGATCCAGATACGCTAATAGGTATTGGTGGTGAAGTTAAAGGCGAATACTACGGTAAACCATGGCCAGCATGGGATGAAAAACATCCTGGAACACCAATACTATATGATATGAGTAAGCCTTATGTTGAGGGCGGTTCAGGCTTTAGAAATCGCTTTGGACTCGAACATAATGGCGTTAGTCAGCTAGCTAGCGAAGAGACAACGCTTGTTGGCTCAGCTATAAAAGGTGGCTATCCACAAATCACAAAAGAGAATATAGAAAAAGTCTTAGGTATAACTCTAACTGAAGAAGAGAAAGCTAAGATGGGACCAAGCTGGAGTATGGATTATAGTGGTATTATCTTTGAGAAATGTCGCGAAAAAGGTGTTGTTCCTTATGGTAATGCAAGGGCAAGAGCTATCGTTTGGGAATTCCTCGATCCTATTCCAAAACATAGAGAGCCTGTTCACTCACCACGCTGGGATCTTGTTCAAAAGTATCCGACATTTGATGATCAAGCTAGAAATTTCCGTGTTTCTACTAAGTTTAAGTCAGAGCAACAAGCAAAAGATTGGTCAAAAGAATTTCCAATTGTGTTTAGCACGCAACGCGTCGTAAACTTAAGTGGTGCGGGAATGATAGAAAGAACTAGTAAATATCTATCAGCTATTACGCCAGAGATGTTTGCTAATGTTAATCCAGAGCTAGCTTTAAAATACGGCATAAAAGACCGCGATATGATGTGGATTCACAGCCCACAAGGCACAAAGATCAAAGTAAGATGCTATCATAGCCAGATGGTAACTCCAGATAGAATTTGTATGCCATATAACTTCGCTGGTATTATGCAAGGCGTTGATCTTTCAGCTCGCTATCCAGAGGGTACTAAGCCTTATGTTATCGGCGAGAGCTTTAACACCGTTACTAACTATGGATTTGACCCAGTTACTCAAATTTCAGAGTTTAACGCAGGTCTTTGCCGTATAGAAAAAGCTGAGGAAAATACATTTAAAACATCGTTTTTCCATGAATATGGCGAGAGAGACGCCATGGGTAAAGAGTAAGGAGGAATAAAATGGCAAGAATGAAATTTTTCGTAGATACTGATAGATGTATTAGTTGTTATGGTTGCCAAGTTGCTTGCTCTTCTGCTCATGAACTTCCAGTGGGAATTTATAGAAGGAAGGTCATTACGCTTCACGATGGTATCGAAGGTAAAGAGGTTTCAACTACCATTGCATGCCAACACTGTACTGATGCACCTTGTGAGCAAGTTTGCCCGGTTGATTGTTTCTACATTAGAGCTGATGGCATCGTGCTTCACGATAAAAATATATGTATAGGCTGTGGTTACTGCTTATATGCTTGTCCGTTTGGTGCTCCACAATTCCCTAAAGATGGAGCATTTGGCGTAAAAGGTGTAATGGATAAATGTACAATGTGTGCAGGCGGCCCAGAGCCAACAAATTCACACGAGGAGAGAGAGCTTTACGGCCAAAATAGAATGGCTGAGGGCAAAGTACCTATGTGTGCGGCCGTTTGTGCCACAAATGCACTTTTAGTTGGAGATGCGGCTGAAGTATCAAATGTATATCGCAAACGCGTTATGCTAAGAAACACTGGGCTAAATGCCTAACAAGAAGGAGAGCATTTGCTCTCCTTTAAATTCAAAATTTTAAACTTAAAACCTTTTCATTTTTTATAAAGCTACTATTTTTTACTCAAAAGATAAATTTTAAATTTACATTAGAAAATTTCTAAAACCATTTAAAATTGGCTATTTGAAGACAAATTTCTCTTTATTATCTCAATTTGCTCTATTTTATGATAATCGTTTTTATTTTAATCAAAGTAAAGCCTTGATAATATTGCGTTTTAAAATAATCTCACAGGTGGTTTAATTAATGAATAAATTTTTAAAATTTATGCTAATTATGTTGTTGCCTATTTGGCTCGTGGCAAAAAACGACGACTATGAGCAAGTTGCAGCTCAGATAAAAGAGTCGTTACAAAAAGTAATAACAGAGTATAGAGCTGGCAACGTCGAGCAAGCAGTTAGCGATACTCAAAATGCTTATTTTGGTTTGTTTGAAGATGTCGAAGCTGGCATCAGAATAAATTTAGGTCAGAAAAAAGCTTACTCTATGGAGAAGCAATTTGGCGAGATCAGAAAAGCGATAAAAGCTGGCGAAGCACCAGATGACGTGCAAAAAAGAATAGATCAGATAAATAGCGAAATAGCTGAAGTTCTGCCAGTTATTTTAAATGGCCATAAGCTTGTTGGCGAGTACTCAGACACCCCAGCACAAGCTGCTGCAAGTGGCTATGATACTTCTAAATTTATCCCTGAGTGGAAGGTGGCATTTGCAAATTTATCAGCCGATCTAGATAAAGCCATAGCAAGCTACGAGAGCGATAAGCAAGATGACGCCAAAAGTGCTATTCAAGATGCCAAATTTACAAATTATAGAAATACTCAACTTGAAATCGCTATTCGCCAGCATATAGAAAATGGTAAAAGCATAGATGCTGATATCCAAAGAAAGATGGGTGAAGCAATAAGCGGCATCACAAATGGCATAACAAAAGATGACTTTAAAGTAAAGCTAGAAGAGATCAAAAAGCTAGCTTATGACGCTGTCTCAAAACTCCCAGCTGATACTGCAAAACTAGCAAAAGTTGATATGAGTGATGTAGAAGCAGCTTCTGAAGAAGATAGTGGTGCAGATTATACCAAAGTCGTTCAAAACATAAACGACAAAATTCAAGCAGCCATCGCACTTTACAAAGGTGGCAATAGCGCTAAAGCTATGGGTGATATCCAAGACATCTACTTTGATGAGTTTGAAGGTAGCGGTATGGAGAACAAAGTAGGTGCAATAGATGTAAATTTAAAAACAGCTATCGAAGCTACATTTGGCAATCTTGTAGCCCTTATGAAATCAGGTGCAGACGAAAAAACTCTTCAAGAAAGTGCAAGCAAGATGTCATCTCAGCTAGCAGCTGCACTTGAGAAAACTAGCAGTTCAAGCTCACCTTGGTCTTTATTTGTTTGGGCTTTGACTATTATTTTAAGAGAAGGCTTTGAGGCGCTTATCATTGTTGCTGCTGTTGTTGCATATCTTGTAAAAACTGGCAATGCTAAAGCGATGGGCAAAGTTGTTTATAGCTCAGTTGGCGTGGCTGTCATCTTAAGCTTTGTTATGGCCTGGATCATGAACGTCATCTTTGGCGAGGCAGCAGGTCAAAAAAGAGAGCTTATGGAAGGCATCACAATGCTTGTTGCAGTGGGACTTCTATTTTATGTTGGTTTCTGGCTTCTTTCAAATGCTGGCGCTAAAAAATGGAACGACTACATCAAATCACATGTATCTGAGTCTATCTCAAGTGGCTCAAGTACAGCGCTGTGGTGGACTGTATTTTTAGCCGTATTTAGAGAGGGCGCTGAGACAGTGCTATTTTATCAAGCACTTATTTTTGGAGCTAAAGATTCAGCTGGTTACTCGATGATTGCAGCTGGCTTTGTCGTAGGTCTTATCGTTCTTTTGATAGTCTATTTCTTATTTAAAATTTTTGCTGTTAAAATTCCTATTAAACCATTTTTTATATTTACATCAGCGATCATCTTTTACATGTCGATCGTCTTTGTTGGCAAAGGCGTTGGTGAGTTAGTTGAGGGTAAAATTTTCATCCCAACTATCATAAAAGGACTTAGCTTCCCTGACTGGATGAGAGACTGGCTAGGACTTCAGCCATATTACGAGAGCTTAGTACCTCAGATCATTATGGTGCTTGCCCTAGTCATAGGCATCGTTATTATGAAATCAAAACAAAATAAAAATTAATCTTATTTAAAGGAGAGAATATGAATAAAATTCTTAGCTCAGCTCTAGCACTTAGCCTAGCAGCTGGTTTTGCACTTGCTGGAGAGCACCCAATTGGCGAGCCTGTAGAGGCTAATGGTATGGAGATAGCTGCAGTTTATTTGCAACCAATCGACATGGAACCAAAGGGTATTGACCTAGCTCCAAGCCTAGCTGATTTTCACCTAGAAGCTGACATACACGCTATTGCTGGTAATAAAAACGGCTTTGGCGAAGGTGAGTGGATCCCATACCTAAAGATTAACTACGAGCTAAAAAACCTTGATAACGGCAAAGTTAAAAAAGGTACCTTTATGCCAATGGTTGCAAGCGATGGCCCACACTACGGTGCTAACGTAAAAATGGATACAGGTGTTGGTAACTATGAGCTTAAATTCCACATCGACAATCCAGAAAAACAAGGTTTTGGTCGCCACGCTGACAAAGAGAGCGGTGTTGGTAAATGGTTTGAGCCTTTCACAACAACTTATAAATTTCAATGGACAGGTGGTCCTGTTAAATAATCACCAGGGGCGTTCTCGCCCCTTTTAAAAAATTCTCACAGGGTTTAGTTATGTCAATTTATTTCTATCAGGTCTTTTTAGCCCTCCTTGGATTTACGCTTTTTGCTGCCTTAAATAACAAGGATAAAAGTTTAAAAACACTCTTTTTACCGTCACTTTTTGGAGTCGTAGCTGGCGTATTTATTTTTAAAGTCGTTCGTCACGCACTTATAGATGATCAGTTTAAAATTTTCATCGATTCAGTGACGCTAGTTTTTCTACTAATTAGCGTTTTATGGATATTTCTTGAGCTTAAGATAGCAAAAATTGTAACGTTTTTTGTTTTAGGCATCGGCTTTGGCTTTGGCTATAGTTCAAGCAGTGTGTTATTCCCGCTATTTGGTGGTGAGCTACTAGATACGCTTTCTGTCATTAGCTTCTTTCTAATGATATTTGCAATGATTTTGCTCGTATTTTTATTCTTTTTCATTTCGAATTTAAAATCTAGCATTTCTCCATTAATAGCTAAAATTTTAGCTATTATCACTTTAGTTTTCTTACTAATAGATAGAAGTTCTCAGACAGCGCTTGAGCTTTTACGTGCTGGGGCTTTAAAAATAAGTAGTGAGTTAAACTCTCAGATTCTATCTGTTAGTGCAAAAGGTATTTACGTATCAGAATTTGGTACTTATTTTTATATCTTTGTGATCTTACTTTTATGCATCACCGCACTTTTCTTTATGCCAAAAAGTATTGATAAAAATAAATTTGGTTCTATCAAATACCGCTTTACAAAAGCCATTAGAGAAAATATTTCTGATAATGCAAAATTTGCATTTTGTAGTATTTTGATAGCACTTGGATTTTCGCTCTATTATGATCTTTACGCATCTCGCCCACCTGAAATTTCAGAGCCAGTCTTGGTTGAGCCAGTGGGAGATAAATTTATATTTGATGTTGATATGCTAAAAGATAATGAACTTCACAGATTTGCCTACATCACAGATGAGGGTAAGCAGATAAGATTCTTCTTATTAAACCGCTTTAGCGACCGTGTATCGCCTGTTATCGTCTTTGACTCTTGTATGATTTGCGGTGATATGGGCTATATAAAAAGAGGCAATGATCTTATTTGTATCTCTTGTAATGTTAGAATTTTCTTACCATCAGTTGGCAAAGAGGGTGGTTGCAATCCGATACCAATGCCATTTATCTTCGATGGCAAAAATATCATAGTTGATTATAAAACTATTACAGATGGAGCAAATTTCTTTAGTAAGGTTGTCGAAAAAATGGTGCTTGACCCAGTTAGCCGCAAAAAGGTGAGCAACCTTGAGTCAAGATCATATTTATACTATGGACGCACATATTTCTTTGAAAATAACGAAACTCAGGCGAAATTTGAAGCAAATCCAGAAAAATATGTAGAAACAAATGGAACGTTAAAATGAAAAATATGCAACTAAGAATGATAAAAAGCTCGATCACGGGCTCAAAGGTGCAAAAGACGATGGCCTTTATCACCATCTTGCTAGCTGCTCTTTTGATAGCTTGCATGCTAAACATTACGCTAAAAATCGGCGATCAAGTAGCAACCGAGCTTAGAGGATATGGCTCAAATATCGTTGTTTTGCCACGAGGTGAGAGCTTAAGTATCGAGATCGAGGGTAAAAATTTCACTCCACTAAAATCACAAAATTTACTCCCAGAAGCTGATATTTATAAGATAAAAGAGATCTTTTGGAGAAACAATATCGTTGCTTTTGCGCCATTTTTAGAAGCAAAGGTTAAAGATGAAAAAGGAATTGAATTTGCCTTTGAAGGAACCTATTTTGATAAAAATATTGGTCTAAAAGATGAGCCAGAATTTAGCACAGGCGTTAAGAGCTTGTATGGATTTTGGGGCGTTGAGGGTGCTTGGCCAAAAGATGAAAGCATGGATGAAATTTTAGTAGGAGATGAGCTTGCTAAGGCTAAAAATTTAAAGGTTGGCGACAAGCTTAGCCTTACTGGCAAAAACGGCACAAAAGAGGTTAAAATAGTTGGAATTTTAAAAGGAGCTAGTGACGAGACGCATAAGCTAGTTGGCTCACTAAAGCTTGCCGGAGATCTTTCAGGTCACGCTGGATCATATACAAAAGCTGAAGTCTCAGCTATGACGATCCCAGAAAATGACCTATCGCTAAAAGCAAGAAGAAATTTAGACAATCTTGATAGCGCAGAGTACGATAAATGGTACTGCTCAGCCTATGCAGGATCAATCGCATTTCAGATAGAAGAAAATTTACCAAACGTTAGCGCAAAGGCAAGCCTTCAAGTAAGTGATGCAGAGAGTAATATCGTAAAGAAAATCCAAAGCCTAATGGGCATCGTTAGCATCATTGCTCTTGTGGTTTCAGCCATCGGTATAACATCGCTAATGACAAGTGAAATTTACCGCCGTAAAAAAGAGATCGGTCTTTTAAAAGCCATAGGCGCAAGTAACTTTGAAATTTACGCCCTTTTTGCTAGCGAGAGCCTTGTGGTTGCCTTTTTTGCTGGTATCACTGGAGCATTTTTAGGATACGCGCTAAGCTACGTGATGTCTTACATCATTTTTTCTCACGGAATAGGCATAGCTTGGATCGTGCTACCAATTAGCGTGGCATTTGCCCTGCTTATTTCAGTCGTTGGCTCGCTAATGCCAATGAGAAACGTCATAAATTTACTACCTGCGGAGGTGCTATATGACCGCAAATAGCAAATTCTTTTACAATACAATTTATAAAAGTTTAAAAAACGGCTCATCAAGAGTCATGGTCATCGTAATCTCTATCTTGCTTGGAGCATGCGTGTGTGCTGCATTTGTTAATGTCTATCTTGACATTGACTCAAAGGTCTCACGTGAGCTAAAAACTTATGGTGCAAATATGATCTTTGCTCCAAAAGATATGGCTACAAGCGATGATATGAGTGAAAAAACTTACAATGAGATGATCGCTAAAGTGCCAAAAGACAAGCTTCTTGGTGAGAGCGGCTATCTCTTTGCTCAAGCAAATATCGGTCCAACAAATGCTATCGTCATGGGAACAAAATTTAGCAATCTAAAAAAAGTTAAACCATTTTTAGATGTTAGAGATGGAACGATGATAAATGTCGATTTTGACGATAAAAACGTGCTAATAGGCGTCGATCTAGCTCGTCAGGCTGGCTTTAAAGCAGGCGATGATATAGAAATTCGCGCCATTGGCTCAAATGAGAGCATAAATGTAAAGATAAAAGGTGTAGTCGCGAGCGGCGATAAAGAGGATGCACTTTTGATCACATCACTATCTTTGGCTCAAAAAATTTCAAATAAAGCTGGCAAAATAAACTATGCTGAAGCTGTTGTGCTTGGTAACTTTGACGAGATAACATCGCTCGCAAAGACTATTAGTAATGATGAAATAGCTGCAAAACCAGTGGCAAAGGTTTCAAAGTCTGAGGGCTACATCTTGGAGAAAATAAAGCTATTAATGGCACTTGTTAGCCTTGTTATTTTGCTCATTACTTCAATGTGCGTAAACACAACGCTTAGTGCTATCTTGCTCTCTCGCTCAAAGGAGATCGCACTTCTAAGAGCCATAGGTGCAAGCAAAAAAGATGTACTAAAGCTATTTGGCTTTGAGACATTTGTGACAGCGCTCATCTCAGCATTAGTTGGTGCATTTTTAGGATATTTACTAGCTCAAATTTTAGGTTATGCGATATTTGATTCTAGTATTGATTTTAGAATTTTAAGCATCCCAGTAGCTGTGATAATATCGCTTTTATTTGCAGCGATCGCAGCATTTTATCCGATCAAACGGGCACTTAATAATAAAATGGCAGATACATTAAGAGGAGAATGATATGCAAAATGCACTAGAATTAAAAAATATTTGTAAAATTTTTGGCGATGTTAAAGCACTTGATGATATAAATTTTGAGGTTAAAAAAGGTGAGTGGGTCAGCGTAATGGGACCAAGTGGTAGTGGTAAGAGTACGCTTGTAAATATCCTTTCACTAATGGATACTCCAAGTAGTGGTACTTATATGCTTGGTGGCGATGATGCGAGCAATCTAAATGCTGACGATACACTTAAATTTAGACGTGAAAAGATCGGTCTTATTTTTCAGCAGTTTCACTTAGTGCCATATCTTAGCGCACTTGAAAATGTGATGATCGCTCAGTACTATCACAGCTCAGTTGATGAAGAGGATGCTAAAAAGGCGCTTGAGGCAGTTGGTCTTTCTCACAGACTAACACACAGACCAAGTCAGCTAAGTGGTGGTGAGCAACAACGCCTTTGTATCGCACGCTCGCTCATAAACGATCCTGAAATTTTAATAGCAGATGAGCCAACTGGTAACCTTGATGAAGCAAATGAAAGAGTTATACTTGATCTATTTTGCAAGCTAAGAAAAGATGGCAAGACGATACTTCTAGTAACTCACAACCCTGATCTTGGCGAGTATGGCGATAAGATCGTCTATCTAAGACATGGCAAATTAGAGAAAATTCGCACTATTGAAAACCCAAAGGTGCCAAATGAGATATAAAATTTTATTTTTATGTCTAGTCTCAGCTCTAGTTATGGGCTGCGTCAAGCAGTATGAAAAGCATCACATCACTCTAAATGACTCAAGTGGCATTGATACGCAGTTTTTTCCAACGGAAAAGAGGCTAAAGATAGGCGATAAGCCATATATGCTATTTTTCTTTGGCACTGACTGCGGAGTGTGCAAGGCCGCGATACCTGATCTAAATACGCTTGAAAAAGAGTATGGCAAAGAGGTTCAATTCATTGGTGTTTTAGGACCTAGTAAAGGCTTTGATAAAGATATTGAGCTTTTAAAAGAGCATAACATTACCTTTAAAACTACGAGTGATAAGGTTTCTGTGGATTATTTTAGTAAGGCAGTTGGCGGTGTCATGGGTGTGCCAGTTATCTATTTTTTTGATAAAGATGGTAAGATGCGATCAAAATTTATCGGTCTTACACCAAAAAGCGTACTTGAAAGTGCTATAAGATCGCTCTTGTAGGAGTGAATATGAAAAATTTCTTTTTGTTTGTCTTAGCGGTATTTTTTGTTGGATGTGCTAACAGCACTCCAAATATCTCGGTCAAAACGAGCGATCCGATCTTTTTTACGCTTAATGAATCAAACAGAAGCGTCTATATAAATTTTAAAAATAGTGCGACCGGACAAGATGTAAATGCTGAAATTTTAAGCGAGTTTGCAAAGGCTGGCTTTAGAAATGAGCCAAATATCAAAAATGCCGACTTCATTATCCTTGGCGATGTACAAAGCTTTTCTAGGATAATCAAAAGAGATCCTAGATTTTCAATGGGAATGGGATATGGCTTTGGCAGACCAAGCTTTGGCTTTGGCTACTCGATGTTTTTCCCATTTGGCTATTACGATGATGATGACTTTAGCACGAATAGTTATACTTATCACATGCAAGTAAGCGTGCTAGTGCGTCCAAAAAATGGTGGCGAAAAGGCGACAAATATCTCGCTTATGCAAGCTGGCAATGTCTATTCGCCAAGCTATATCTGGCCGTTTTTTAAAGAACGCCTAGCAAAACAGATCGTTAGCTTTTTTTATAATGTCTCGCAAAAATAGGAGAAATTAGTAAATTTAAAAGGATTTAAATGCTAGTTGATGGAAGCTATGAAATTTCATCTTGTGATGATATTGAACTTGGTATAAAAAGAAGCTCTCCTCTCTCCTTTTATTCCTGTTATGACGATGCCAAGGATGCAAAAGCCCTTTTGGTGATTATCCCTGGGCTTGGAGAAGACTCTGACCTTGGATATAGAGCTAATCTTATGCAGACTATGGCAGAGACTTATGATGTTGCATGTATTAGTGTGGATTATCACTGCATAGGCAACCGCCCACAGCTTGGGGCGAAATTTGGACTTGATGATATAGATTGCGAAATCTTAACAAGAGAACTATCAAGTATAGGTATAAATTTACCAATTGATCTAAAAAGTATCGACTGCCACGAGAAGGTTGATTTGCTGCTTAAATTTCTTAGCAAAGAGATTACTATTCGAAAAGAGAGAGGTATTTTGCCGGCTGATTTTAGACTAAATGCTAGCATTACGATAGTGCCAACAAAAAATGAATATCAAAATTTTGGCGTTATGCAAGCAATGGATGTGCTAAATGCTGTGCTTTATACAAAAAAATATATAAATAATGCCAAATTTGAACATCTGCCAGTGATAATGGTAGGTAGCTCACATGGTGGATATCTGGCACATATGTGTGCTAAGATCGCTCCATGGCTAGTTGATGCTGTGATAGATAATAGCTCTTATGCCATATTTTTATGGCGTCTTATCGGCTTTGGTAAAGAGATAAATTTTACTAACTATTTTTGTTTTGGCACTGATACTTTGTATCAAAATTTATATATTTATTTTTTTGATAAGACCTACTGGACACTTAATGAAAAATCACCATACTATTTTATTGACGCAAGAGAAGAGATAAGAAACATCCTAAATTTAGATCATTTAAATGTTCAAAGCAGCTATAAAAAGCCAATTTACGTGAGCTATCACTGTATTTGCGATAAAGAAATAGCTCCAGCAAAGGATAAAATCGAGCTTTACGAGGCTCTTAAGAAGCTAAAATTTGACGCGACGCTTCATATGGTAAAAGATGAGAGTGAGGTTGATGGCAAATTTATAAAGTCTCTAATGCATGGAATGGGGATGTCTTATAAACTACTTTTACAAAAAGAGCTTCCCAGTATGATGGAGAAAACTTTATCTCAAAAAAACAAGAATAGCTGCAAGAGTATTGAGTATAAATGCGGCGATATGATCTATAAATTTAGTGAAGTCTTAGATCAAATAAATCTTGAAATTTTAGATATTGCTTAGTATTTAAAATAGTTAAAACTAGGCGCATAAAGACCTAGTTTTTATCAGTCATTATCTATCTCAAAGTCGTAAAATTCGCTTTCATACTCAACATTTCCTATTTTGCTGTATTGTATAAGAGCTGCTTTTATATTATCTATCTGCTGATACATTAGGCCAAGAGCTATTCTATTTTCGATAGCACTAGCATCATTTAGTTTTGTTAGCTCTAAAAGCGCGATTGCGTTTGATACTTTTCCAGCTCCTGTCGCAGCCACAGATGCTAAAAATAATGTGCTAGCGTCATTTACTTTAAACTCATCGATTGCTTGATTATAAAGTTTATAGCTCTCTTCAAAGTCGTTTGTAAAGATATCGACATAGGCTAGAGTTTGGATTAAATTTATATTCTTTGGAGCATTTTTTAGCTCGGCTCTTAACTTATCACGCTCTCTTGTAAGTAAGCCTGAAATTTGAAGTAGCTTGATGTATTGCTTTTTGATGATATCAGCGCCGTGATAGAAAGCGTTTGAATCAAGCTGCTTGCCATTAAAGTGAATTTGTATCGCTTTTGCATACTCTTTGACATTTTGCTCTTTGTTTTTCGAGATGAAATTTAAGATATTTGCAATAATATCATTTGGCAAAATTTTTAGTAGCTCATCAGCTTTCTTTGCCATTAGCTCGTCATTGTTTGTTACTTTTGCGATGATGATATCAAAGGCTAAATTTAGCATTGTCTGCTCTTTTGGCTCTTCAAGCCACCTTATCATCGCACTTTGGTTGCCGCTAACCAGGCTTAGAAGCGAGGCATATAAATTTACAGGCTTTAAACTCTTGTCATTTTCTAAATTTTCGCCGATCTCTTCAATGAGTTTTGGGTTCAAATTTCTATTTATATCTAGACAGATTGCCCCAAAAATACCTGCAAGATGGTTATTTACGTCCTGGTGATAGCTTGCTATGAAGTGTTTTGCAGCAAGGCTAAAATTTCCAAGCTGAGCGTAGCTTAGGGCGAGGTTGTATTGTAAGATAGAGTGATTTGGGTAAGTGCTGGCTAGCTCTTCAAACTCTTTATTTGCTTCCTTTAAGCGGTAGCTTAGTGCTTTTGCAATAGCTTCGCTAAGTTTTGCATTTACTCTTGAAGCAGCTGCACTTTGGCTAAGATAGTCATTTGCTGCTGATGTATCGTCTAAAAAGACGCTAACACCACCTTTTCTTATCTGCTCGATGCTCTGTTTTGCGTCAAAGACCTTGTAAGGTGCGAAGTAAAAAAGGGTCTCATAGCGCCTTGTTCTATCAAAAAACATATCGTCGCTAAAGTGCGCCTGAGCTAGGCTGACATCAAAAAGATCAGGCTTTAGTATCGTTTTTATCTTGTAAATTTTGCTTGGCAAAGAAGCATTGTAGTCGTAAACATCTTTGATAAATGCAGCCGCGTCGCCGTAGTCAGCAGTTTTTAGATCAATTAGTGCCTCAGTCATCTTGATAAGATCGATATTTGGCGTATTTTTAGAAGCTTTTGTTAAATAATCCCTTGCCTTGTCATATTTGCCAAGTCTTGCATAGAGCTGTGCTAGCGTGAAGTCGGTCTTAAATTCCTTTTGGCTCTCGAGTTTGGCTATTGCTCTCTCATCATCTCCAAGAAGTGATAAAATTTTTGCACTTAAATATGCATATTCGTTTTTATAATCTGTAGTATTTGGATGAGAAAGTGCTTGAAGCGCCTCGTAATAGTTGCCTTTATAATAATTTATAAGTGCGTAGTAATAGCTATAAAGTGGCGAGTTGTTTTCATACTGCAAAAATGATTCAGCAAGTCCTATGTAGTAGTTAAAATTTTTGGTGTTATTTAGCTCGAGTGAGCAAACGGCAGCGTTTATGGCGCTAACTGCTGTGTTTTCTCTATCAGTTATTGCTTTGTTAAAAGATACGATCGCCTCATCACATCTTTCTTGTTTCATCTGCGAAACACCGAGGTTGTAGTTTGAGAGAGACTGGTTATAAACAGCTATGTTTTCATAAATTTTTAGAGCCTCAAATTTATTGCCACGCTCATAAAGCTGATTGGCTTTATTTATCATTTCATCGATCTTTGAAGCGCCAAAATTTTGCGTTTGGTAGTTGTTTTCTATATTTTTTACGATACTTGCAGCATCTATGTTCTCTTTTTTGTCTTTCTTTAGCAAGATAACTAGCAAAACCACTATCAAGATGATAAGCACTAGAGCGACCACGCCTGCTATTATAAAGAGCTTTTTATTGCTCTTTTTTACAGGGATTGGCTCCGGGATGCTTTCATCTTGTAGCACGCCATCACTTGCGATACTCTCAAGCGAGACGATCTCTTCAGGTGTCTCGGCTTTTGCCTCTTCAGGCACTTCTTGCTCTGTTTGCTCGCCAGGTGGTTTTAAAACTACAACCTCTTCTTCAGCCACTACATATACCTCTTAAGAACTTCTGGAATTTCGATAGTGCCATCTGCTTTTTGATAGTTTTCCATGATGGCAATAAGCGTCCTACCCACAGCTAGACTCGAGCCATTTAGCGTATTTACAAGCATATTTTTCTTGCCATCTTTAAAGCGAATTTTTGCACGCCTTGCTTGAAAATCACGAGTATTAGAGATAGAGCTTATCTCGCGGTATTTGCCTTGACCAGGCAACCAAACCTCAAGGTCTATCGTCTTTGCCGCGCTAAAGCCAAGGTCACCACTGCAAAGAAGCATATGGCGGTGAGGAAGTCCAAGACTAGTTAGTAGATCGCTCGCGCACGCTACCATCTCATTTAGCACGTCTTCGCTTTGATTAGGCTTTGTGATGCTTACAAGTTCTACTTTTTCAAACTGGTGCTGACGGATCATACCCCTCGTATCACGTCCTGCTGAGCCCGCTTCTTGGCGGAAGCATGCTGAGTAGCAAGTCATCTTTATAGGAAGCTGCTCAGCTTCAATGATCGTGTCATTGTATAAATTTGTCACAGGCACTTCGCTGGTTGGGATGAGATAAAGATCCTCGTCGCGCACTTTGTAAAGATCCTCTTCAAATTTAGGCAACTGACCAGTGCCAAAAAGTGTATTTGAGCTTACTAGATAAGGGACATTTACAAGTTCAAAGCCACGTGAGCTGTTAAAGTCGATCATGTAATTAACAAGCGCTCTACTTAGCCTTGCTCCCATGCCGCGAAGCACGGTAAAGCGAGATCCTGAGAGCTTTGCACCCCTTTCAAAGTCAAGCCAACCAAGGCTCTCACCTAGCTCCCAGTGCTCTTTTGGCGTAAAGCTAAATTTAGTTGGCTCAAGCACCGTTTTTATGCAGACATTATCGTCCTCGTCCTTACCAAATGGCACGTCATCATCGGTGATATTTGGCACGTTAAATGAAATTTGCTCAAGCTTTTCTTCATATTGTTTAACGATCTCATCAGCATCAGAAAGTGCAGCTTTGTTTAAATTTAGCTCATTTTTAAGCTCACTTACGTCTTCACCTGCTCTTGCCTTTATGCCAAGCTCTTTACTCTTTGCATTTTGGATCGCTTGGAAATTTTCAAGTGCTTTACGTTTTTGTTTTAGCTCATTAAAAGTTTGTAAAAGCTCGTCAAGTAGCCCAGCTTTTACATTTTTTCCCTCAAGTTTTTTTACAAATTCATCGTAATTTGTCTCGAGTAGTTTTAAATTAATCATTCCGTATCCTTAAACCATAAACATAACTTTTGCAAAAAGTACGATAAAAACTGCCGCTGTTAGCGCAAATGGGTGAATGTTGCCAAGTGGGCTAGGGCGTTTAAATATAAATTTGCAGCTTAAATTTGTTATAACCGCAGCTACGATTAGCATCGCTAAGAAAAATTTGATCATAAAAATGATTTGTAAATTTGTCTCAAAGTAGCCTCCCGCCTTTGATCCGACCCAGTTACTCATCATCATGCCTCCAGTTAATACCAAAAGCAAGATACAAAGTGGCATTATCTTAATAGCAACTGATCCGATAGCTTGTTTTGCCTTTTGAACAAGCTCAGGTGGCATTTTTTTACAAGCTGCCTTAAAAATGATTACATCAAAAAAGAGGTAACCAACAAAAATGATTGCACAAAAAAGATGAATTATTTGTGCGTATGGATATAAATTTTGCATATTTTTTCCTTTATTAATAAATTCCGACTGCTTCACGAACTTTTTTTATTGTTGTTTGAGCAACATTACTTGCCTTTTTGGCTCCTATTTCTAAAATTTCAGACACTTCGCCAGGATTATTTTGATAATGCTCAAATTTCTCTCTCGCATCTTTAAAATAGCCCCAAATAAGCTCATTTAGATAAGCTTTAAAGTGCCCGTGACCCTCGCCACCACGCTCATATCTAGCTTGAAGCTCTTTTTGTCCACTCTCGTCTAAAAAAAGTTTGGCGATATTATAGACGTTGCAGTTTTGCCACTGTTTTGGCTCTTCAAGCGGTGTGCCATCAGTCACGATGCTAGAAATTTGCTTTTTAAGCGTTTTAGCATCGGCAAAGATGTCGATTGTATTGCCATAGCTTTTGCTCATCTTTTCACCGTTTGTGCCAGGCACGGTAGCTACATTTTCATCGATCTTTGCCTCAGGCAATGTAAAAATTTCTCCATGCTCGTTGTTAAATTTTATCGCGATATCACGTGCGATCTCTACGTGCTGGATCTGATCCTTGCCTACGGGTACGATCTGCGCATTATAAAGCAAAATGTCAGCTGCCATCAAAACTGGATAGCTAAAGAGTCCGTGGTGCGAACTAAGACCTTTCGCGACCTTGTCTTTATAACTATGTGCGCGCTCAAGAAGCCCCATAGGCGTATGCTGGCTTAGCACCCAGTAAAGCTCAAGCACGTCTTTAACGTCACTTTGCACCCAAAATATACTTTTATTTGGATCAATCCCAAGTGCCAAAAACGCACACGCAGCCTCAAAAGTGTTTTGCTTTAGGGCTTTGGCCTCGCTAAGGCTCGTCATCGCGTGGTAGTTTGCTATAAACATAAACATCTCATTTTGCTCTTGCATATCAACCATCTGCTTTATCGAGGCAAAGTAGTTGCCAAGGTGTAGTTTGCCGGAGGGTTGGAGGCCGGTTAATACTCTCATCTTATCCTTTCAAATTTTGGCTTTAATTTTTTTGCTTATGCTTCGTTGAAATTTTATTTTCAAGCTCAGCAGACTATGCGTCTAGTCTTCGCTTAAAAATAAAATTTTGCCTCGCCTAAATAAAAAATCTTTGCCAAAAGCTTTTAAATTTTAACATCACGTTAGACTTTATAGTCCAGCTTAATCTTAAAATTTTTACTACACAACTCTCGTCACTTTAGCGTTGCGAACAAAGTGAAGCAAAAAATCATCTTACGATACTTCACTAAAATTTCTAACTATAAAACGTTAAATTTTGCTCAGACATCACAAATTCCAACACCACACCAGATAGCCATCTAGCCTGATCTTAAAAATTTATCGTTGCAAGCAGCAATCACGCTACTTTACAACTAAATTTTTAAAAGCATCCTTATCTCTTTTACGATTTGCTTTGGAGTTTTACCCTCGACTTCGACGATGTAATCAGCCTTTTTCTCATAAAGCTCCTCTCGCTCCAGATGTAACGCCTCGGCTCTTTTTAGATCACTTAAAAGTGGACGTTTGGCAAGTTTTTTCTCGCTATTTTTACTATTTTTTAGTCTTTGCATGATCGCATCAAAACTAGCTTTTAGATAGATCACGGTGCCAATTTTCTTTAAATTTTTAACCTTCGCAAAGCCTCCGCCAGTTGAGATGATTGCATTTTTGACATTTGTTGCTAGAAATTTAGCCAGATCCTTTTCAAGCTGCCTAAAATGCTCCTCTCCGTACTCTTCAAAGATAGCTTTTATCTTCATATTTTGTGAGCTCTCCAGTAAGTCGTCGCAGTCAAGGTTCATCGTCTTTAAAGCCTTGCTAAGCGCCCTTGCGGTCGTGCCTTTGCCAACGCCCATAAATCCTATCAAAACGATATTATTATTCTTTGTTTTCATCGCTCTCTCCACGTTTTTTAGGGATTAGCACGATAGGCACGCCAGTTAGATTAAAACCCTCTCTAAGTTTGTTTGTTAGATAGCGTTTGTAGCTAAAGTGTAGGCATTTTGGACGGTTCATTATAAGTGCTATCATGATGGGTGCAGTCTTAAACTGCACTGCGTAGTAAATTTTTACAACTCTGCCTTTATCTCGTGGCAGTGGGTGCGCTTTGGTCGCTTCGCCGATCACTTCATTTAGCTTTGAAGTTTGAATTTTTTGAGTGTAGTTTTTATAAATTTCAACTATGAGCGGGTAAATTTTATGCACTCTTTTGCCACCAAGTGCCGAAACACTGATAATCGGCGCGTATGCTAAGAATTTAAACCTATCCTTTATCTCTCTACAAAGCTCGTCAAATTCTTCGCTGCTTTTATCCCATTTGTTTAGCACGATGATGACGCCGAGCTCAAATTTAGAGGCGATACCAGCGATACGCTCATCAAGCTCGGTTAGTGGCTCAGAGCTATCAAGTACAAGTAGCGCAACGTCTGTCTCTTCTAAAATTTTCTCAGTTCTATTTAGCGCGTATCTTTCGATACCCTCGATCTTTCCACGCTTTCTAATACCAGCAGTATCTACAAACTCAAAAACTCTGCCATCATGCTCGTAAATTTCATTAACTGGATCAATCGTAGTGCCTGCCACGTCGCTAACGACGGCGCGACTCTCTTTTACAAGAGCATTTAGGAGTGAGCTTTTGCCGACATTTACGCGGCCTATGATGCCAACTCTAATGTTTTTGCTCTCATAGTCTATCTCGTCGCTTAGCTCGCCCTCGTCGTTATAGTTTTCTAAAAAATCATCAAAATCTTCGCTCGTATCGGCCTTTATCTGTACTTTGTCTTCTATATGCTTTGCTAGCCACATGCTAAGCTCATCTATGCCTGTGTTGTGACTTACGGAAATTCCAAAGGAATTTTTAGCGCCAAAGCTTACAAATTCCCACTCTCTTTGTTCGTCTTTTTTGCTGTCTATTTTGTTGATGACTAGAGCGATTGGTAAATTTAGCTTGCTAAGCTCGTAAAAAATAGCTCTATCCTCGTCATCTGGCATCATTTTGCCATCGACCATGTATAAGATGACGTCTGAATTTCTAGCCTCTGCCAAGGTCTTTGCTTTTACATTTTTAAAAAGCTCGCTACTATCATCAAGGCCGCCGCTATCAATTAAAATGCACTCTTTGCCCTCAACCTCGATCTTAGCTTTGTTCGTATCTCTTGTGGTGCCGCTAACATCGCTTGTTATAGCGATACGACGACCAGCTAAGCGGTTAAAAAGTGAGCTTTTGCCGACATTTGGCTTGCCTACTAATATTACTTTTTGCAAATTTTGTCCTTTTCGTGATGGCTGATTATACAAATTTTTGACTTATATAAAGTATAAAAATTTGCTTAAAAGCGCCAAAATAAAAGAAAAAATCAACCAAAATTTAAGCCACTTTTCATTAAAATGGCTACTTTAAATTTAAAGGTCTTGTGATGTTAAAAAGGTTTTATATTTCGCATCTTGGCATTTTTTATATGCTCTTTGCTTGCTTTATGTTTGCCGTTACTGGCGCATTTGCAAAGTATCTTAGCAAAGATATGCCATCTATCGAAGTTGTATTTTTTAGAAATTTAATAGGCCTTTTTATCGTTATTTATGCCATTTATAGATTTCCATTTAAGCAAGCTGGTGGACACTTTTTCTTGCTGATGTTTCGTGGTTTTGTGGGCACTGTCGCACTTTTTGCTTTTTTTTACAATGTCGCTCATGTAAATTTGGCCACAGCTTTTACATTTCAAAAGACAAATCCAATCTTTACAGCTATCCTCGCAGCCTTTATTTTCAAAGAGCGTCTAAGCTCACTTGGCTGGTTTGCTGTATTTTTGGGATTTGGTGGAATTTTGCTTGTTATCCAGCCAAATTTAGGCATAAGCAAGACTGATATTATCGGTGTTTGGAGCGGCCTTGGAGCGGCGATCGCATACACAAGTGTAAAGGAGCTAAACAAGAGCTACGGTACAAATGTTATAGTGTTAAGTTTTATGCTTTGGGGCTCTTTTTTGCCACTTATTTGCATGGGTTTGGCAGAATTTTTCATCTATGAGCCACTTGATTTTTTGTTTTCAAAATTTAGCATGCCAAGCTGGTATAACGTTGTTTTTATCTTGCTAATGGGGCTTAGCGGATATTTTTTTCAGTCGTACATGACAAAGGCGTTCGCGGTTGGCAAAAAGGCTGGAGTGATCGCTGCGGTTAGCTATGCAGATGTCATTTTTACGCTTATAATTGGCTATTTTATGGGTGATGTATTGCCAAATCAAACGGCACTTTTAGGTATCTTGCTAGTAATAGTGAGCGGAATTTTAGTTGTTAAAGAAAAATAAGGCGATACTATGAAAATAGAAATTGGAGAATCTTTATTTTATTCTTGGCTTCGCCATGTTAAAGAGTGCCAAATAGTGCAAACTAACTGGAAAATTTCTCCAAAATGGGAGATAAAATTTTCAGACGAGTTAGAAAATATAATGTCAAAAACAGATGAGCTTTTTTCTAGCAAATATGGATATAAAATTTATAAACAAAATACCTCATTAAAACAACTTTTGCAACAAGCAGAGTGTGATGCACTAGGCGTTTGTATGAGTGATGGAGTTAGTGAAATTTATGCAGTTGATGTTGCTTTTCATGAGTCTGGACTAAACTACGGCGGTCTTGATGAGACGGTAGCTAGAGTAGTAAAAAAATGTCTTAGAACCGCCATGTGTGTTTATGGATATTTTGGTGTTAAAAAAGCAGAAATTATCTTTGCATCCCCTAAAATAAATAGACAAATTTTAGATGCCTTGTGCCCTTGTTTTGTTGATATAAACAACATAATGCAAGAGATGGGATTTGAATTTGACTTTAGAATAATAGCAAATAGCGATTTTTCAAATTTAGTTTTAGAACCTATTTTGGAGGTAAGTGGTAATGTGGCCGATACAGCGGAGCTTTTTATGCGTTCTTACCAGATGCTATCCTTGTTTGATAAAAAGGAGCTAAAAAGTATTGAAAAAGTCGAAAAAGAGAAACGAAAAATAATCTCAAATACTTATCAATCTTCCAAAGAATATATTGACAACAAAAATAATCAAGATGAATACGCAGAGCTAAAAGTCGGACAAATAGCGCGTATCATAATGAGAGAAATTTTAGAAAGTGGTAGGGTGGGCGCGGAAGAGATAAGTAGACTACAAAGCGAAAAATATAGTAAAGATTATCTTGGGTTAAACTATGCGGCATTAGTTAAAGCAGACGGCGAATATGAAAAAGTTCGCTATTATACGGATCCGATACTAATAAATGGAATATACTATAAACTTTGCTCTCAATGGTATGAAACGTCTGCAAACGACGATAGACCGCTTTTGATAGATTGGATTAGAAAATTTAGGGAAAAATAAAGGAGAAAAAATGATACTCATAGCAGGGCCTTGCGTCATCGAGAGCGAGCAGCTCGTTTTTGACGTGGCAAAAAGGCTGGTTAAATTTAACGAAGATAAGCGGATAGATTTTTATTTCAAATCAAGCTTTGACAAGGCAAATCGCACGAGTATAAGCTCGTTTCGCGGGCCAGGGCTGGAGAAGGGTTGCGAAATTTTAGCCAAGGTCAAAAAGGAATTCGGCTTTAAAATTTTAACCGATATCCACGAGAGCTATCAGGCCGCGCCAGTAGGCGAAGTGGCCGACGTACTGCAAATCCCCGCGTTTTTGTGCCGCCAGACCGATCTGCTCGTGGCCGCGGCTAAGACAAAAGCGGTGGTAAATATCAAAAAAGGGCAGTTTTTGGCCGCGTCTGCGATGAAGCACTCGGTGAAAAAAGTGCTAGAAACGCGCGGCGTAAAGGGCGAGGGATACGAGGTCGCTAAACAAAACGGAGTGTGGCTAACGGAGCGAGGCAGCACCTTTGGCTACGGAAATTTAGTCGTAGATATGCGAAATTTGGTGCTTATGAGGGAGTTTGCGCCGGTGATTTTCGACGCGACGCATAGCGTGCAGATGCCGTCGGCTTTGGGTGAGAAAAGCGGCGGGGACGCGAGATTCGTGCCTTATCTAGCGCGAGCTGCGGCTGCTGCGGGCGTGGACGGATTTTTTTACGAGACGCATATTAATCCTTGCGAGGCGCTTTGCGACGGGCCGAATATGCTAAATTTGGACGAGCTAGACGCAAATATCGCTCAAATTTTTAAGATAAAAGACGCCCTAGGCGATGCAAACTAAGGGCTTTTTGTGGGTATTAGGCGGCGCGGTCGCCGAGTGCGGCTGGGCGTACGGGCTAAAACACGCCCAAAACGCCATAGGATTCGCGCTTACTGCCGCGTTAGTCTGCGTTAGCTTCGTATCGTTTATGAAGGCTATGAAATACTTGCCCGTTAGCGTCGCATATACCGTATTTGTGGGATTTGGAGCGTTTTTTATCGTAGTCGCCGAAAGCGTTAGCGAATACGGCTCAAGCGGCCAGGCGCCCGATCCCTTGCGGCTATTTTTCATAGCGACGCTGATCGCGGGCGTGCTGGGGCTAAAAAGGCTAAAATCTTGACGCACGTTTTAGCTCTTTTAGCGGCCGGGTGCTGCGAGGTTTTGGGCGTATTTTTTCTAACCAAATTTCAAAAAAGCGTCGGCGTGAAAAAGGCGGCGAATTTTTTGATTTTAACCGCTAATTTCACCATTTCGCTCTGGCTTTTGAGCTACGCGATGCAGGCGATGGCGATGTCGGTAGCGTACGCGATTTGGACGGGTATCGGAGCGATCGGAGCCGTGGGCGTCGGAGTGATTTTTAACGGCGAAAAAATGAGCGCGCAAAAGGCGTTTTACCTATCGCTAATAACGCTAAGCGCGGTAATGTTAAAGATAATTTAAAGGAGAAATCATGAAAATAATCGAAGGAAATTTAGCTCTAAAAGGCGGCGAGAAGGTCGCCATAGTGGGCGCGAGGTTTAATCATATCATCACCGATAGGCTAGTCGAAGGCGCTAGGGACGCGTTTTTGCGTCACGGCGGGGACGAGGCGAATTTGAGCCTCATTTTGGTGCCGGGCGCGTTTGAGATACCGATGGCGCTAGAAAAGGCGCTAGCCAGCGGTAAATTTGACGCAGTTTGCTGCGTGGGAGCGGTGATCCGCGGCTCTACGCCTCACTTTGACTACGTAAGTGCTGAGACCACCAAGGGCATCGCAAACGTCACGCTAAAATACGGCAAACCGGTGACCTTTGGCGTACTAACGGTAGATAGCATCGAACAAGCCATCGAGCGAGCGGGCTCAAAGGCTGGAAATAAGGGCTTTGAAGCGATGACGGGCGTGATCGAGATGCTAAGCTTATATAAAAATTTGGAGGCGTAAAATGGCGACTCGTCATCAGGTTAGGCAGGCCGTTGTTTCGCTGCTCTACTCAAATGAGATAAATCCGGTAACTGCTGCATTTGAAGAGGAATTTCTAGAAGAGAAAAAGATAAGAAACGAGCGAAAAAGTGAGGCACAGCAGACTTTTAAAGAGGTGCTCGCAAATAAAGAAAAACTAGATGAAATTTTAAAGCCATATCTAAAAGACGGCGATTTTAGTAAGGTTGGTGCGACTGAGCTTGCCATCCTTAGACTTGGGCTTTATGAGATGAAATTTAGCCAAACTGATAAGGCTGTCATCATAAACGAAGCGATCGAGCTTGCGAAAGAACTTGGAAGTGATCAGGCGCCAAAATTTATAAATGGCGTACTTGATAAGCTAAAGGGCGATCTGTGAAGCTCTGCGTCGCACTTGATATGGCTAGTTGTGAAGAGAACTTAGCCCTTGCTAGTGAGCTAAAAGGGCTTGATCTTTGGCTAAAAGTAGGGCTTAGAAGCTATCTTAGGGATGGGGCAAAATTTATAGAAGAGCTAAAAGGACTTGGAAATTTTAAAATTTTCCTCGATCTAAAGCTCTATGATATCCCAAATACGATGGCGGATGCGGCTGAAGTCGTCTCAAAAATCGGCGTAGATATGATAAATGTGCATGCTAGCGCTGGTGAACGCGCGATGAAGACAGTTATGGATAGACTAGCTGGTCTTGGAAGCCGTCCTTTGGTGCTCGCAGTGTCGGCACTTACTAGCTTTAGTGAGAGCGAGTTTGACGCTGTTTATAACGATACGATCGCAAGAGCTGTTAGAAAATTTAGCCAGATGAGTTTTGAAGCAGGACTTGATGGAATGGTCTGTTCCGTTTTTGAAAGTAAACTCATCAAAGATGTTACAAATGAGAAATTCATCACTCTTTGCCCTGGCGTTAGGCCTTTTGGAGAGAGTGCTGGAGATCAAAAAAGAGTAGCAAACTTAGTGAGTGCAAAGCAAGAGGGTAGCGACTTTATCGTTGTTGGTAGGCCGATTTATGAGAATGTAAATCCAAGAGAAATTTGTGAACGAATTTTGGAGCAAATTTAAAATTTGAACTTGTGTGAAGTGGTTTTTAACTAAGCTTTTTTACAAAATGTTGCGTGAAGATGACATCAAAGCGAAGTGAGGAACTAAATTTGAGTGATTTTAAGAAAATCCTCTTGTTGGCTGAGCGGCTAAAGCGTATCTACTAGCACTTGGTTAAGGATATCGCTTTACTAAATGGCGCGAATCATAGCAAGATGTTCGAGTGCACAAAGGCGTTTGGTCGCGGTAGCGATAGGCGTTTTTATATGTTTTATCGTATGATTTGCTACTACGCCAATACGCCGCACCTAGACAAAGCCAAGCTAAAATGGTAGCTTTGGAAGGATTAAATTTGCAAATTTGACTTGTGGAGAGTCGTTTAAATTTGAGTAGTTTTGCGCGGCTATTTTTCTATGGGAGAGTGGCAGGCGCGAAAATGTAAATTTAAGCAAGATATCAGCGGCGTTCAATTATAATGCGATTTCTTTTTATGGACAGATGGGTGAGTGGCTGAAACCACACCCCTGCTAAGGGTGCAGCTCTTAATCGGGGCTCGAGGGTTCAAATCCCTCTCTGTCCGCCACTACTTATAGATAATCATAAATTTTTATTATTGTTTAACATTATTTTTTGAACATCTTTATATAAAATTTTCTGCGTTAGAAAATTGCTTAACTATATAAGTAAATTTTCATGACAATCGCACATTTTTAGAAAATATAATTTTTTTGGTTATATTGTTGTTTCAAACTAATTAAAAATATCTTAAATTAAGTTTTTATTATAAAAAATATTATATTTTGCTTAATTAATTATATTGATAATCAAAAAGCCATTTTTTGATAAAAGCTTATAATTCGCTTTTTACAAACTATTGACATTTGGAATTTATATATTTAATTAATATATTTTTTTCTTAAAAGATAAAATTTCTCACATAAAGTTATATCCTATAAAGATAGTATATAATCACGCAAAAATTTAAATAATACAAAAAATAATAATAAGGAGTAATCTTGGCTAAAGAAGCTGGAGTAGTAAAATTTATTAGTGGCAAGGCGGTCGCTATCGATCAAAATGGAAATGAGAGAGAGCTAAAAGTAGGTGACATCCTTTATATGGGAGAGAGCATCAAGACAAGTGATGCCGCTGATAAAATAACAATTGTTTCAAATAATGGAAAAGAGATTACAATTGTAGGCAATGATACACTTGCGTTAAATCAAAGCACCATAGGCGCGGAAGGCTTGGCAGATGTTAGTGATTTGCAAAATGCTATTTTAAATGGTGGAGATCTAACAAAACTTGAAGAGACTGCTGCTGGTGGAAACACTGCTGCTGGTGGTGGAGATGGTGTTAGCCTAAGTGACGCTAAATTTGCTGAGGGTGGCCACTATTCAAATATTAATGCAACATATAGAAATTTAAGTGATGCAAACAGAGCTTTTGCATCATACGATAGCCCAATAGGCGGCTACAGAGATGGCAATGATGACGATGATACTATAATCCCAGGTACGCCAACTGTTAAATTTATAAATGATATAAATGGTAACCACACTTTAAGCAGAGTAGAGCATGGAAATGATACAAATATAAATACATCTAAAGTTCTTATCACTGTACCAAATGACGGCACAGTAAGAGCTGGCGATGTGCTAAAAATCACTGTAACTGACCCAAATGGCAATGAAACTACAACAAACGTAACCATCACTCCAGCTATCATAACTAATGGCTATCCAATAGATGTACCTGTAGAGCCAGGTAAAAACTCAAAAGTAGAAGCAAGCGTTACAAATTTCCAAGGCAACACTAGCGGCAGCAGTGAAGATCATGTAACTCCTACAAAATCAAGTGTGAGCGTTGAATTTACAGAAGATAAGAGCCCAGATGATGGATTTTTAACATATACAGAAAATAAAAATGATGGTAAACAAAATGAGTCGCCAGTAACTATAACTGCAACAGACGTTATCCCTGGCGATATTCTTCACGTTACTCTAACAAAACCAGATGGTACAGTAACACCTTTACCACCTATTAACCATCAATGCTACTGACATAGTAAATAATACTTTTACTAAAATCATCTCTGACATGCCAGTTGCTGAGGATAAAATTTCAAAAGTAGAAGCTTATGTTACTGATAGTACAAATTCTAACATTTGGAAGAGCGATATAGCAACTGATGAAGTAACTCCAGATGTAAGACCGACTTTAACATTTACTGAAGATGGTGACAACAATGGCTTTCTAACAGACGCAGAAAATAAAGGAACAGATGGAAATTTTAGAACTTCACCAGTAGATATAACTCTTCCAAAAGATGTAGTAGCAGGCGATAAGATCGTTATAACTTATACTGATCCTTTGAACCCTACAGGACCAAAAAAAGATTTGAAAATCGACCTTACTGATGAAATGATTACAAATCACAAAGTAACTGGCATTGAGCTTCCGATATTCCCAGGTGTGAAGACTGAAGCTAGCGTTCATGTTGTTGATAAAGATGGCAACCAAAAGAGTGAAGAGTCGGCTCCAGATAGTGTAACGCCTCAAACTATAAAGATGGATATGAATTTACCAGAACAACAAACTCTTCATGAAATTTCAAGACAAGAGAGCGTTAGTAACTATGAAAAAACATATGATGGAGTAAAGATAGATCTAGGTGATCAAAAAGTAAATCACACAACCGCAAAGATCACATTACCAAACAGAATTGATGATGGCGATATACTTACACTCCATGTAACTAAACCTGATGGAAATATGTATGATAGAAATTTCAAGATACACATGAATGACAAAGGCGTTATAACAAGTGTAGATGAAGTTGATAATGCAGATCGTGTTATTGGTAAATATAATACTGCAAAAAATAATTTCTTTAAAGAAGACACCAATCAATGGGCTATTAAAGTAGGTGGTTTTGAGCTAGAGAATGGAAAAGATACAAAGATAGAAGCTAAAGTTACGCACCCCACACATACAACAAATCCGTATTTACCTACTGAAGTAGATATCGAATCGGCTAGTTTAGAGCATGTAAAAAAACCTGAAGTTATCTTTGAAGAAGCTAAAGGTGCCAAGAGCATGACTAGAGAACAAGCTATCAGCGACCATGATCTTAATAGCACAACAGTTACCATCAAGCTTCCTAAAAATGCTGTAAATGGGGATAAAATAAATGTGACTATAAAAAATCCAGACGGAACTACCGAATATAAACACTATACTGTTGAAAAAGATGCTACTGGCAAGCTAACTGGTATAACAAATGATGATAACGCTAGTGATCATGCAACTATAAGTGGTAATAGCTTTAAAATTCCTGGTATCAAAACAGCAACTGGTGAAGAAACTAAAGTAACAGCTGAAATAGTAGATAGTGATGGTAGTATCCAACATGCTGAAAGTTCAAATAGCGTTACGATAGCTGGTTTAAATGATATGGCTGTAAGATTTGTAGAAGATGGTGATGGCAATGTATCTCTAACAAGAGCTGAGAGCATGAAAGATGGCAACCTAAAAGAAACTACAATCGCAGTAAAAGTGCCAAATAATGTTATAGCTAATGATATAGTAACTGTAACAATAAATGGCGCTTCGCCTAAAATTTATAAGGTTACAGGTAAAGATAATCAAGGTAAGATCACACTAGAAGATACTTCTGATGGTACTCTTAAAACCGTAAATGATAAAAATGAGTTTGAGATTAAAGGCGTTCATATAGAAGCTGGTAAGCCTATCAAAGTAACTGCAGAGACTACTGATGCAAGTGGTGGTAAAAAAGCTGAAGCACAAAATCACAATACTCTCGAAAAGCTTCACGACGATATGAAAATCACTTTTGATGCAGATGATGGTGATGGTATCCTAGGTAATGCGGAAGCAACTGGAACCAAAACTATGACAACCATTAAACTACCTTCAAATTTTGTTGATGGTGATAAGCTTAAAATAATAAACAGCACAGGCAATACTAGTTTCCCTGAGGAAAGTTATACGATACACAAAGATAGTAATGGCGTTGTTACTGTTACAAATGATAATGGAGGCACCCCTTTAACAGTAAATGGCAATGCAGTTAAATATCCTCTAACAAATTTACAAAATGGTGAAAAGACTATCATCACTGCTAAAGTAACTGGTGCTGCTGGCGATGTATCAGAGACAAAGAGTGACATCATCCTTGATACAGGAAACGGCTCTGGAACAAGATTTAGACTACTTATCGATGAAGATAAAGATAGAAATGGCGTACTTGATAGAGAAGAAGCTATGAAAGATGGAAAACTAAATACAACTTCTGCTACACTTGAGATCCCAAATACTGTAAATAATGGAGATATCATAACGGTCAAAGCAACTGGGAAAAATCCTGAAACTTATACAGTTGTCAAAGATGGTAGCGGAAACATATCTCTAAAAGATGCGGCTAACAATACTGTCGCTCTGCCAGGTAATAAGCTAAAAATTGACGGCGTTAGTATAAAAGAAAATAGCCCAGCTAAAGTAGATGTTACTATTAGGGATCATGCAACAGGTAAAGAAAAAGAAGCAACTGCTGAAGCTAAACTAGAAACATTTGACGCTGCAAATTTAAAGGTTGAATTTAAAGAAGATAATGCAAGCAGAGATGGCAAGATAGATAGAGATGAAGCTGTGTCAGTTGATGGCGTAAAAGTAACAACTATAAGCGTTCAAGTGCCATATAATGTTATAAGTGGAGATAAAGTATCTGTAGTTATAAATGAGCCACAAGCTGATGGCACTACATCAACTAGACCTCCTATAAACTATACTGTTTCAAAAGCTCCTAATGGCGACATATCACTAGTAGATGCGAATAATGTTTCCCATCCTTTACGCAATAATACTATTGAGATTAGTGATGTCAAAATGCTGCCAGGCAAAGAAACCACTGCAACTGCAACAATAACAAACGCTGCTGGCGGTATGTCTGCTAGTCGTGAAGCAAGCGCTAAACTTGCACCTTTAAGTGAAGCGGGATTAAGTGTAAGCATAGTTGCTGATAAAAATGATAATGGCATTATCTCAAGAGATGAGTCAGGTAGTAATACTTCAAAGGTTTATGTTTCTATTCCGGGAAGTGTTATAGCTGGTGATAAGATACATGTTACAGTAACAAAACCTGGTGAAACAACCAATGCAGTAGACAAAAAATATGAAGTCGAGAGCAAAGATGTCAATGGCAATATAACATTAAAAGACGTGACAGATCCTAATCATTCTTTTACTATTGTTGATGAGAATAACAATCCAAAGAAATTTAATGCAAGCAATCCTCTCGAGCTTGATGCAGCTATCGCAGTTGGCAAAGATAAAGATACAGTAGCAAAAGTAACTCTAACTGATACATTTGGTGAGTCAGTGAGCACGACAAAAATAGATCAGGATGGTAATGAGATTAATGTTAAAGCACATGCTGAAATCGATGCTATTAGAGGTATCATGTTTAATAAAGATATAAAAACCTCAGAAAGTGGCGAAAAATCTACTACGGTCAAAGTTTATCTTAATGAAGATGCTAGAGAAGGGGATACGGTAGAGTTTAAATACACTAATCCAGACAATCATACACCAACCAAGACTGCAACACATACTCTATCAGCTGCAGATATAGCAAAAGGCACATTTGATCAAGAGCTTGATATCAATGCAAGATCAGCCTATGATCTAAATGTTAAAGCCTCACTTAAGACTTCTGGTGGTTTAGAGTCTAAGTCTTATGAACCTCATGAACCATTTCATATAGATGTTAAAGACTATACAGTTAAATTTGACGCAAGTAAAGATATGAAAGGTGGCAAAGGCAACGATACTTTGGTTTTTGATGGCGACAAAGTTGACTTTAACAACATTTCTAATCTTGATTCAAAAGTAGAAAGCTTTGAAAATATTGAGCTTAAAGGAAAGACAGAGATCAAATTTAATGTACAAAATATCCTTGATATCACTGATAACCATGATACGGTGCTTAAGATAAAAGGTGGTGATGTTGATGCTAATGGCAATAAAATCACAAAAGTTGATCTAGATCACAAATGGGATCGTGACTCTAACTACGACGCTAGTGGCTTTAAAGGCTACTCAAGCATAGATCAAATAAATGGAAAAACTATCCATATCCAAATAGACGACAAAATCCACACCGATCTTTAATCCCAAAAATGAGTGCGTAAATTCGCACTCATTTCAAACTCAAACTCACATTATTTTTTAAGTCTTGTTTTACTAATATTTGCTCCTTAAAGGAGAAAATATGAAAAATTTAATAGCCGTTATTATAGTTATTGCTGCACTTGCTTTTGGCGCTTTTAAGTATATAAATTCATTTGTTGCACTTGATGAAAATGTAAATGCAAAGTGGTCGCAGGTGTTAAATCAATATAAAAGAAGAGCCGAGCTTGTGCCAAATTTAGTTGAGACTGTAAAAGGCTACGCAGCTCATGAGCAAAAAATTTTTGAAGATGTGGCAAATGCTAGAAGTAAGAGCATGCAAGTAAGCGTTGATGCAAGTGGTCTTAGTGATGAAGCTAAGATGAAAGAATTTATGACAGCACAAAGCTCATTTGGCTTGGCTCTTGGCAGGCTTATGGCAGTTAGCGAGAACTATCCAGAGCTAAAAGCAAATCAAAATTTCTTATCTCTTCAGAGTCAGCTTGAAGGTACGCAAAACCGCATAAGCGTAGCAATGCATGATTATATCGAAGCTGTAAAAGAGTATAACGTAGCCCTTAGAAGCTTTCCAAATAAATTTATAGCAAGTGCTTTTTATCCTGAGCTAAAGCCAAAACAAAATCTTGAAATAAGCAACGATGAGAAGATAAATCCAAAAGTTTCATTTGAGAAATAATGAAGAAAATTTTTGCTCTTTTATTTTTTGCATTTTGCTTTTGTTTTGCCATAAATTTTAACGAGCAGATAAATGATGAGGCTCAAATTTTCTCTAAAAATGAGAAAGCTGAGCTTTTAACCTTAGTGCAAAATTACGAGCAAAATAGTACGACGCAAATTGCTATCGTGACACTTAAATCACTAGAAAATAAAAGCATAGAAGAGATCTCTCTTGAGGTGGCTAGAGGCTACAAGCTGGGACAAAAACAAAGCAGTAATGGAGTGCTTTTAATAATCGCTCCAAACGAGAGAAAAGTACGCATAGAAGTTGGTTATGGGCTTGAAGGCGTACTAACTGACGCTATATCAAGCCAGATCATAAATGATGTGATAGTGCCTAAATTTAAGCAAGGCGATATGGGCGGTGGCGTCATAGAGGGCATAAGAGCCATCATAAAGGTAGCTAGTGGCGAAGAATTTGAAAGCGTGAGTGATGATGAAGAGATACCATTTGGAATAGTTGCCTTTTTTGCTGGCATGATTTCGTGTTTTATTTCTGGCTTTTTAGGTAAATTTTTTATGCGAATTGGCTTTAGTGCGTGTTTTGCAGGACTGATATCTACGGTATTTGAGCAATTTTTTGGCGTGCAAAATTACTTCATTGTCTTTGCCATTGTGTTTGTAATATTTTTTATTATTTTAAAAAATGCCTTTAAAAAAAATACTCAAGGCAAAAATACACACAGTGACTTTAGGCGCGATAGATCAGACTCAAATAGCAGTGGTAGCGGCCATTCAAGCAGTTCAAGAGGTGGTGGCTTTAGTGGCGGCGGAGGCGGTTTTGGCGGAGGCGGAGCAAGTGGCAGCTGGTAAAATCACATCAAAGATTAGCTTGTAAAGCTCAAACCCTTTAAAATATATAAAAATTTAGGAGCAAAGATGCTAGCTGGCGAGCTACTTAAAAGCCATTTTGCTAAATTTGATCTGGTGGCGGTGCTTAGTAAATTTTTAGAGCAAAGTCATTTTGATAAAGAAAAATTTGATCTACTTAAACAAAATAACTTTAAAAATTTAGATAAAAATATAAAGCAAGAGATAGTTGAGGCTGCTGGTTTTAAAGAGTTTTTTGATAAGAAATTTCAGAGCTTTTTATGCGAGATTATGCAAAGTAAAGTTTTGATTGTTTCTGGCAAAGAGTATAAATTTAGCGAGCTTGAAATTTATACTTGTTTTGACGCAAATACCTACAAAAGGCAGTGTGAGGCAGGAGAGATTTACTTTCACAACTTTGGCTTTGATATATCTTTTAAAAGCGAGCCATCGCTTTATGGTGGCATTTTAGTAAGAAGCCTAAAGCCCTTAAACGGGCAAAATTTTATCTTTGGGCCAAGAAAATGTGCCTTGCATATCTTAAATGGCAAAATAAATAATTTAAATTTTGATCTAAAAGAGGCTGATCTTAGAAAAGATAAGATTACTTTTACGCCACGTATTAGATCATTTAGTGATAAAAATCAGCAAGAAAATGATCGCCTTAGAGCATTTACTGCTGAGTTTGAAAAAGCCTTAGAATTTGATGAAAATTATAAAAAGAGATTAAATGCCTATAAAAAGGGGTGAAATTCGTCTTTTTATCAGCTTTTGCGGTGATAAATTTAGCCCAAAAATGCTAGATAAAAAAGATTGCAGAAGAGTAAAAAAATACCCAAATTTAATAAAACAAAACTCATTTAAAATATCTCGCTACTTAAAATTTAAAGCAAAGATGCGAGGCAAAATCTGTCTTTCTCATAAAGAAAATATCGCAGTTTTAGCCATTTCAAAAGAAAAGATCGGAGTCGATGTAGAAGAGCTAAAGCAGAGAAATTTTAACTCAGTAGCTAGCTTTTGCTTTACAAAAGATGAGAGTAAAAATTTGGCAAATGCAAAAGATAAAACTCAAAAATTTTATGAAATTTATACTGCAAAAGAGGCGATTTTAAAGCTTAAAAATTTATCGTTTAGCGATCTTGGTACTACCAGCTACGATGAAATGGCAAAAAAATACTTAATTATTAATAATTCATTTATTATTTGCCTTGCATTTAAGCAATGCAAAGATATAATTATTAAACTTTTGTAATTTTTAACATTAAAAGGTAAAGATTGCTTATAAAAAAAATGGTCATAATCATTGCTATTTCGCTTTTTGCTCTTGGATGTGCAAAGAAATTTGATACGCCACATATGGCAGATTTTGACTTGAAAACATTTAAGGTAAGCTCATCAAAAGGTCTACTTTTGCTTTATGTGCAAAATAGCGAGAAAGAGTATAAATTTAGCCTTGTAAATGCACTTGGCGCGCCAGAAGCTAGGCGAATTTTAAAAGAAGGTAGCTTTAAAAATTTAGGTTTTTTGCCACCAAATAGTGCCTACAATGAACTTTTTATAAAAGTGCTAGAGATGATAAAAGATGAAAAAAGCGAGCAAAAATTTATGATAGATGATCAATATTATGAGGTAGAAAGTGTTGATCTACGTTAGCAAACCAGCCATTATTAGTGCCGCAGGGAGCAGCAGTAATGAGAATTTGAGCTCGCTTTTAAGTGGAAAAAGATTTTTGAGCTTAAGCAGTGAGTTTCATCCTGAGAATAAATTTTTAGTAGCGAAATTTGATAAGGCACTGCCAGAGTTTACCAAGAATACAAAAGAGCACTTTAAAACAAGAACCAATGCTTTGCTTCTAAACACGCTTCTTGAGCTTGACGATGAGATAAAAAAGGCTATCAAAAAATTTGGCAAAAGCCGTGTAGGTGTTATTTTAGGCACTACAACGAGTGGAATTGAAGAAAATTTTTGGACTTTTAAAGAGTATATAAAAACTGAAATTTTCGATAAAAGTAAGTTTGGTATAGACAGAAACTGTCTTGCAAATGTGACCGAATTTGTGAGCGAATTTTATGGATTAGAAGGTCCAAGTTTTTGCGTTTCAACTGCCTGTACTTCTGGTGTTAAGGCGATTATTGAGGCACAAAGACTAATAAAAAGCGATATTTGCGATGCGGTTATATGCGGCGGCGTAGATAGTTTAAACACCTTAACCATAAATGGCTTTAACTCACTTAGCATTTTAAGTCAAAAACCAAGCCAACCCTTTTCTAAAAACAGAGAGGGCATAAACATAGGCGAGGGAGCTGGGCTGTTTTTGCTGAGCCGTGATGAAATTTCAAACGTCGTGGTCGCTGGCTCAGCTTCAAACTGCGACGCTTTTCATATGACTCAGCCTGATTTTAATGCCAAAATGGCAATTTGTTGTATAGAAGAAGCTTTAAAAAAAGCTGGCATGGACGGCGTGGATTATGTAAATTTACATGGCACCGGCACGCAAGCAAATGACAAAATGGAGGCAAAAGCTGTAAATTTAACGCTTGGCTCCGCATATGCTAGCTCGTTAAAGCCGCAGATCGGACATACACTAGGCGCTGCTGGAGCAATAGAAAGCGCCATTTGCACCATGCTTTGCATGGGGGAAAATAGCGTCTTGCCACCACACGTTTATGACGGGGCATATGACGAGAGTTTGGAAACTATAAATTTAGTAAAAAGTGGCACGAAATTTGACGTTAAGGCGGCGATGTCGCTATCTTTTGCATTTGGCGGAGATAACGCCGCTATAATTTTTAAAAGAGTGAGATGATGATAAGTGATTATTTACCGCACAGTAGCGCCATAACCCTGATCGATGAAATTTTAGAATTTACCCCTTGTGAGAGCATAAAAGTAAGAAGCGCGATAAATGAGAAAACCCCATTTTTAAAAGATGGGAAATTTTACATGCAAAAAGCTATTGAAATGATGGCTCAAAGCCTTGGTGTTTATGACTCAAAAATGCGCGAGTTAAGGGGCGAGAAGGCGATATTTGGCTTTTTGCTTGGTAGTAGAAAATTTGAAATTCTTAGGCCATATTTTAAAGTGGGCGATGAGATAGTGATCGTCTCAAAGTGCTCGATCCAAGATGAGAGTGGATTTGGCGTTTATGACAGCGAGCTTTTTGTAAATGGGGAGCTTGGCGCAAGGGCGGTTTTAAACGTGATGAGCCCTGATGAAGAATTTGTAAAAAAGGCACTTAGTGAGTAAGAGAGTATTGATAACTGGATCAAGTAGAGGCATAGGAGCTAGCATAGCTAGGCACCTTGCTAACAAGTACGAAGTGGTGCTTCACGCAAGAAGTAAGAGCGATGAGCTTTTAAAGATGGCTAGTGAACTTGGGGCTAAATTTTTGACATTTGACGTGGCTGATACTTCTGAGGCTAAGGAGATGATAGAAGCTGACATGGAGGCAAATGGCGTCTATTACGGCGTTATTTTAAACGCTGGCATAACAAGAGATAATACCTTTGTGGGGCTGAGCGATGAAGAGTGGTTTGACGTGATAGATGTAAATTTAAATGGTTTTTACAACGTCCTAAGACCAGCGCTAATGCCCATGATAAGGGCTAGAAAGCCAGCTAGGATAGTGACACTAAGCTCGGTTTCAGGAGTCATTGGCAACAGAGGTCAGGTTAACTACTCAGCTAGCAAGGCAGGCATCATAGGAGCTAGCAAAGCCCTTGCAGTAGAGCTTGCAAGTAGAGGCATAACAGTAAACTGCGTAGCGCCCGGGCTTATAAAGACAGATATGAGCGAGGAAATTTTAAATAGCGACTTTTTAAACGAAGTACTAAAAGCTATACCTGCAAAAAGAGCTGGCGAGGCTAGCGAGGTGGCAGGGCTTGTTAAATTTTTACTAAGCGATGAGGCTAGCTACATCACAAGGCAGGTGATCGGCGTAAATGGAGGACTTTGCTAATGCGTGTATTTGTCACAGGTATCGGCACGGTCAGTGCTTTTGGCAACAGCTGGGAGGAGATGAGGGCTAAATTTCTCGAGGGCAAAAACGCTGTGAGATATATGAGTGAGTGGGAGAGTCACAAAGATCTAAACACTCGCCTAGCTGCACCAATTATAGACTACAAATATCCACAAGAGTGGGATAGAAAGCAGCTAAGAAGCCTTGGTAAGGTCTCGTGTTATAGCGTACATGCGGCTGGACTTGCTTTAAAAGATGCTGGGTTATTAAAAGGTGATGAGTTAAATGAGTCAAATTTAGACCCAAGCGTGCAAGATGGTAGAATGGGTGTAGCAAGCGGCTCAAGTACTGGTAGCACAGACTCCATTCTTGATATGGCAAAGCTAGTTTTGGACATGGATAGCGGCTTTAACGCAAATACTTACATAAAGATGATGCCTCACACTACAGCGGCAAATATCGCGCTATTTTACTCGCTAAAAGGACGCATCATCCCTACATCTTCGGCATGCACAAGTGGTTCGCACGCCATTGGCTACGCATACGAGAGTATAAAAAATGGCAGCATAGATATGATGCTAGCTGGCGGGGCTGAAGAGCTTTGCGTGAGCGAGGCATACGTCTTTGACAAGCTTTACGCAACTAGTGTAAAAAATAGCACGCCAAATTTGACCCCAACGCCGTTTGAAAAAGATAGAGATGGCTTGGTGCTTGGCGAGGGAGCTGGATTTTTGGTACTTGAAAGCGAAGAGAGTGCATTAAAAAGAGGAGCTAAAATTTACGCTGAGGTCGTTGGTTTTGGCTCGACGTGTGACGGCACGCACATCACTAGACCGCAAAGCGCTACGATGAAAGCGGCTATGAGCCTAGCGCTTAGGGACGCAAATTTAGAGCCAAAAAGTATAGGCTACGTAAATGCTCATGCGACTGCGACAAAACATGGCGACATAGCCGAGAGTATCGCTACAAACGAGCTTTTTGGAGAGGATATCGCCATTAGCTCGCTTAAAAGCTATCTTGGCCATACGCTTGGCGCTTGTGGAGGACTGGAGGCGATCGCTTCTATTATGATGATGAGAGAAGAGCTATTTTTCCCAACTATAAATTTAAATGTGATCGATCTCGAGTGCGCAAAGCTAAACTATTTAAAAGAGCCAACTCCGATAAAAACGGACTTTGTTATGAGTAATAACTTTGCATTTGGTGGTGTAAATACATCTTTGATATTTAAAAGAGTTAAAAACATTTTTTAAAAAGGATAAACATGAAAAAATTAGTTTCATTAGTTGCTATTTTGGCATTTGCTACAAGTCTTAATGCAAGAGATGATGTGAAATATCACTCACTTGATTTCCTAAATGGTCCAAAAGCTAAAAATTTCTTACTTCCAAATGTAAGTATCAGCTTTGGCACAGGCTATAGCGGTCAGGTAATTGTAAAAGATCTAACATCAAATAAAAAGACAAATGGTTTTAATAAAAGTGATGAAGAGGCATGCCAAATCGCACTTCTTTCAGCTTTAAAGACTTTCCAAGAAAGAGCATTAAAAGAAGGTGGCACAAAGGTTGTAAATTTAACTGGCTACTACAAAAAACAGCCATTTAACTCAAAAACTCAGTTTCAATGCGGAAGCGGTGCTTTGATGTCTGGCGTTACTCTAAAAGGTGATATCGCGAAATAATGAAATTTCAAGTTGATTTTTTTGATGCGATAGCTTATGGCAATGTCGGCGAGGATCTGGCTAGATACAAAAAAGAATTTGATCTAGCAAAAATTCCACCCATACAAAGAAGAAGGCTAAGTAGTGCTGCAAAGTGTGCTTTTAGCCTAATTAGTGGCTTTGATAAGCTTGATATGCCAGTTATTTTTAGCTCATATGAAGGAGAGATAAATCGCTGCTTTGAGCTAGAGACTACACTGGCAAAAGCTGAGCCGGTTTCGCCTACATCGTTTTCGCTCTCTGTGCATAACGCTATCTCGTCACTTCTTAGCATAGAAGCTAAAAATCACAATGAAATTCTTGCCATATCTTCATTTAGCCCAGTCGAAGATGCCTTGCAAGCTGCATTTTTAAGACTAAATGACGGATATGAAAAGGTGCTAATACTTGCCTATCATGAGTCGATAAGGCAGAGTTATTTTGATGAGAAAAAGCCATCATTTATGCTCGCTCTTATTATCTCAAGGGCAAAAAATGAGAGAGTTTTAACTCTAAAAAGAGCTAAAAAAGAAAAAGAAATTTGCGGGAATTTATTAAAAAGCTTTATTGTAAATTTTGATCCAAAAATATCAAAAAGCTGGCAAAGTTGTAGTTATTCTTCGTCTTGGGATTTTAGCTATGAGCCTTAAAATTTTAAGAACCGGATCTTTCTTTTTCTTTTTTGCGATCATTTGCATAAGCGGAGATTTGTTACTTGTGCCAGTGGTACTTTTGGGGCTAAATAAATTTAAATTTATACAAAATTTATGCCGTGATCTAGTTAGAATTTCTTGGGAATTTTTTATAAAAGTTGCTAAAAATTGTGGGCGTTTGGACTATAAATTTGAGCTTAGCGAGCTAAATGGCGGATCAAATTTAGTCATAGCAAACCACCCCTCGCTTCTTGATGTGGTCTTTTTAGTTTCAAAATTTAAAAGAATAAACTGCATCGTAAAGGGCGAGCTTGGCAAAAATATATTTTTATTTGCTGCAATTAGGGCGTGCAACTATATACTAAACACAAATAACGAGGAATTTTTACAAAAAAGCGTAGATGTTTTAAAAAGCGGTGAAAATTTATTAATTTTCCCAGAGGGCACACGTACGAAAGATAAAATTATTTTTCATAAGGCAGCAGCTTATATAGGTGTAAAAGGCGCTAAAAATATTGTTTGTATCGGTATCAATATGCATCCAAGAAGCCTTAGAAAAAATGAACCATGGTATAAAACGTCAGATGAAAAGATAAAATATTATTTTAAAGAGATAAAAAATTTTGATGTTGATATGTTTTTAAAAGATAGGCCAAGCCCCGTGAGGGCCAGGGCAATGCATGATGAGATAAGTAAAATTTATAAGGAGGAATTTGGTGAAAGAGCTAGTTAATGAGATAAAAGAGTTGATCATCACAAGCTTAAATTTAGAGGATATGAAGCCAAGCGATATTGATGAGAATGCGCCACTTTTTAATGATGGTCTTGGGCTTGATAGCGTCGATGCTTTAGAGCTTGGACTTGCGGTGCAGAAAAAATATGGCCTCGTGCTTGACTCAAAGAGCGCAAATCTAAAAGAGATATTTTTTAGCGTATCTTCTCTTGCAAAATACATTTACGAAAATAGGAAATAACGATGAGTGAAAAAGAAATTTTTGAAATTTTAAAGAAAGCCTTGATTGATCTTTTTGAGATAGATGAGAGCAAGATAAAGCCAGAGACTAGGATATATGAGGATTTGCAGATTGATAGCATCGACGCTATTGATATGATTGATTACATCAAACGTCAAACCGGACATAGGCTGATGCCAGAGGATTTTAAAAACGTAAAAACGCTTGATGATATCGTAAAAGCTGTAGCAAAGAAATTTGAAGCATAAAATAGTAAACCTAGTTCTAATTTTAGTAAGCATTGCTTATCCTTTAGTGCTATTTTTTTGGCAAGAAAACGCCACTTTGATATTTGGTGTTTTATGTGTGCTTTGGGGGCTTAGAGCCTATTTTGAAAGTGGCAAGAAAAGGCAGGTTTGCTTATTGGCTAGCTTGTTTTTTGCTATTTGTGCTATTTTTAGAAGTGTAAATCTAGCACTTTTATATCCAAGTATCGTAAGCCTTGGCTTTTTGGCGGTCTTTTTTTACAGCTTAAAGGATGAGGCCGTTATAACCAAAATCGCTAGATTAAAAGAGAAAAGCATAGATGAAAAGGTCGTTAGTTACACAAGAGGGCTAACAAAAATTTGGTGCCTATTTTTTGTATTTAATGCGGTTTTTGCATTTGTTTTATCGTGCTTTGAAAATAAATTTTATTGGAGCATTTACTGCTCCTTTGTCTCTTATATTTTGATGGGATTTTTGTTTTTTGGAGAAATTTTATATCGTAAAGTTTTTATTTTAAAGAGGAAAAATGGAGTTTGAAAATAATCTAAAAGAGTTTAAATTTGTTGATATTGATAAAAATTTATACTCACAAGTTGGTATTTTTGGGGCAAATTTAAAAGAGTATGGCGTGAGTGAGATAGAGATCTATCTAAGTGAAACTTTTGACTTTTGTGTCGCCTTTTTTGGAGCACTTGCAGTTGGTATTAGGCCGATTTTGCTTGCAAAGCCCATTTTTAGTAGTGATAAATTTAATATCAATGATGAAAATTTCAAGAATTTTTTAGCTCCAGCCAGAAATATGGAGCCAAAATTTAATCTAAATTCTACTTTTTTTCTTCAAACTTCAGGCTCAACTGGAAAGAGTAAAAATATACCAAAAAGACTTGGTGCGATGATAGAAGAAGGGCTATTTTTGAAAGAAGAACTTGGATTTAATGAAAGTGATACATTTTTTTCAAGCGTTTCGCATCAGCATATGTTTGGCCTTACTTTTAAGGTATTTTTACCCATCATCTCTGGTGCAAAGGCCGTTAGCAAGGAGCTAAATTACCCAGAGGCGATCTTTGAGCTAGAGCTTGAAAATTTAAGTTTCATAACAAGCCCAGTTTTGCTTCAAACGCTAATTTCTAGCCCAAGAGCAGCTGAAATTTCAGGGCTAAAAAACATCATCTGCGCCGGCTCAGCCCTAAAGAGTGAGCTAAGAGCTAGCATAGCAAAACTAAGCAGTGCGCGTATCATCGACATCTACGGCAGCACTGAAACTGGTGTAGTAGCTAGAAATTTAGGCGATGAACTTTTGCTTTTTAGCAAGGTAAAGGCAGGTCTTAGCGAGGATGAGGCACTAAACGTGAGCTCACCATGGTGTGAGTTTTTCCAAACTAGCGACTGGGCGCAGATAGATGGTAGCAGGCTCACGCTAAAAGGTAGGATCGATAGGATAGTAAAGCTAAATGATAAAAGGGTCAATCTAATAAGTATCGAAAATAAGATGTTTGAAAGTGGTCTTTTAAAAGACTGTTACTGTGATACGCATCCAAAATTTAAGCGTCTGGCCGCACTTTTAGAACTTGGTGAAGAGGGCGTGAAGCTCTTTAGAAATAGTGGTAAAAAGTGCGTTGTAGCAAGGCTAAATGAGCTTTTAAGGCCTGAGTTTAAAAATAGTGTTAGGTATTTTAAAATCGTTAGCTCGCTTTGCAAAAACACTCAAGGGAAATTTCTAAAAGCAAATTTTAAAGAGCTTTTAGAAAAGAGTGAAGAGCCTAGCTGGGATAAAAGTAGCGAAAATGGCGTCTATAAATTTAAAACAAAGCTTAGCCCAGCACTTGGCATTTTTACCGAACATTTTCCAAATTTACCGCTGCTACCTGGCTTTGTGCAGCTTGATTTTGTATTTAAATTTGCAAGAGAGCTTGGCGCAAATATAGGCGATCAGTGCGTGGTGGAGAATCTGAAATTTTTAAAATTTGTAAGGCCAAATGACGAGCTTTGTATAGAAATTTCGCAAAAAGATGAGAAAATTTATTTTGAGATATTTTGCAACGGCACTAGAAGTGCTGCTGGTAGGATAAAGCTGGGATTATGAAGACACTCTTTCTCATACCATTTTATAACCATCCAGAAAAGATCAAAGCCCTTTGTGAGGCGCTTACTAGCTATGATCTACCTATTTTAATAGTTGATGATGGCTCAAACGAGACTTCAAAAAAAGCTTTGCAAAATTTGAGCGAATTTGGTGTAGAAATTTTGACAAGAGCACAAAATGGCGGTAAGGGGGCTGCACTAAAAGATGGCTTTAGACATGCCTTGCAAAATGGCTACACGCATGCATTTCAGATCGACGCTGACTTTCAGCACGACATAAGCGAGGTTGCGGAGTTTTTGGAGCTTAGCAAAAAGTATCCACATGATATGATAATGGCTGATCCAATTTATGGCGAGGATGCACCAAAGTCGAGGTTTTATGGTAGAAAGATCACAAATTTTTGGGTCAAGGTAAATACATTAAGCACCGACATAAAAGATGCGATGTGTGGCTTTAGAATTTATCCTCTAAAAGAGCTTGAGAGTGCGATCTCTCAAAGCAAATCAAATAGGATGGAATTTGACATGGAAATCCTTGTAAATGCTGTGAGAGCAGGTGTTGGATTAAGATGGATACCGCTAAAAGTAAGATATGAAAAAGGTGGAATTTCTCACTTTAAAATGCTAAAAGATAACGTATTAATAAGCCTTATGCATGCTAAATATTTTTTTAGTTTGGTTCCATTTTTGCTGAGCAAAGTCTTTAGGGGACAAAAATACGTATGGTGGCAAAAAGGCGAAAGATCAAATGAATTTTTCTTAAGGGTGAGTTTATTTTTAACCAAGAATTTGCCTATTTTTCTTATAAAACCTATCGTTATGATCGTCGTTTGTTTTTATTATATTTTTTCAAAAATAGAGAGAAAAAATATAAGAGAATTTTTGCAAAACGTAGAGAAATTTAGTGGTAAAAAGCCGGCTACTGGTGTTTTTAGAAATTTTTATGAATTTGGTATTGCGATCTGCGATAAATTTCGTATTTGGCAAAATGGTGTGCTCGAAAATGAGCTAGATATTGACGAACTCATGTGGATAAAAGAAGAGTTTGAGGCATCAAAGCGTGGCAGAATTTTGCTAACAAGCCATCTAGGGAATGTAGAAATTTGCAAGACACTTTCGCTTCGATCGCCAAGTTTTCGCATGATCATCTTGGTTTATAGCAAGGGAAATGAAAATTTTTATAAAATTTTAGAGCAGATAAGTAAGGGACAGATTAGATTAATAAGCGTAGAAAATCTCGATGCAGCAGCTATGCTTGAGCTAAAAGAGGCGGTAGAAAGTGGCGTAAATATCGGCATAATGGGCGATAGAACTCCGGTAAATGGCGATAAATTTGTTGAGGTTAGTTTTCTTGGCAAGATGGCTAAATTTAACTATGGCCCATACTTGCTAGCTGGTATTTTGGGTGTAAAAATGAGCACGCTTTGGTGCGTGAAAAATGGCGATAAATTTAGCATCGAGCTAAGCGACATCGCAGATGAGATAAAACTAGGTCGCGACCGCAAGGCAGGCGTCATGCCATACGTGCAAATCTATGTAAGACAGCTCGAAGATCACGCTTGCAAGAACCCATCGCAGTGGTTTAATTTTTTTGATTTTTGGAGATAAATTTGAAAATTTCACACGTTAGCACATTTAAAGTGGCGTTTTTTGACGTCGATAGCATGGAGGTGATGTGGCATGGAAACTATGTCAAGTACCTAGAAATGGCACGCTGCGAACTACTTGACAAGCTTGGATACAACTACATAGCTATGAAAAAAGATGGTTACGCCTTTCCTATCGTAAAACTTGACGTAAAATACGTGCGACCAGCCTTTTTTAACGACGTCATAAAGGTCACGACGACGCTTAGCGAGTGCGAAACATTTTTAAAATTTCACTATCTTATAGAAAATGAAAAGGGCGAAAAGCTAAGCGAGGCAAATACTGCCCAAGCTGTCATCGAGATGAAGAGCTTGCAAACTTGCTTTGAGATGCCAGAAGCGCTAATAAAGGCGATTGAAGCTTACACGAAAAAGGAAATTTTATGAAAAAAATAGCTCTTTTTTTAGCCATTTTTATATCTTGCTTTGGCTATGAGCTGGGTGAACTTAAAAATATAGTAAAAACAGATGGCGTAAGCGGAAATTTCACGCAAACTAAGAGCCTGGCTGGCTTTAACAAAAGCATAAAAAGCTCTGGTGAGTTTAGGCTTGAAAAGGGCGGACTTTACTGGGACACGCTAGAGCCAGCCGTCTCAAAGGTTTTTATAAATAAAGACGGCATTTTCAAAAACGAAAATGGCAAGCTTGAAAAGACGAGCGCAAATTTTGACGAAAAGCTATTTCTTGCTATCATCAGCCTCGATGAAAACGAGCTTAGGAAAGAATTTGATATAAAAACAAGCGGCAGCCTAAAAGAGTGGAGTATAGAGCTAAACCCTAAAAATTTACTCTTTAAACAAATTTTTAAAAGCATAAAGATAAGTGGCGACGATGTGGTAAAAAAGATCGAGCTTGACGAGGTAAGCGGAGATAAAACAATAAATGAGTTTAGTCTAAAATGAAAAAACTAGCCACGATCTTGGCTTTTATCTTTGTTTTTTTAGCCTCGCTTGGATATTCGCTTGCGAGCCTAAAAAACGTCCAAACCGACATCTTTTCACTGATAAATTTCAAAGACGCCAAAGAGGCAAAGGTGCTAAAAGAGGTGCAAGATGAGATGGCGTCAAATTTTTTGGTACTAGTAAATTCCAAAGAACTAGCCAAAGACATGCAAAGCTTAGCACTTAAAAGCTCGCTTTTTAAGAGCTTTGAGGCGAACATTGACGTAAATTTAAATGATATAAAAAACGACATCAACCGCTCAAAGATCGCGCTTTTAAGTAGGGCTGATCTAGAGCTTTTAAAAAGCGATAAAAACGCCTTTTTTAAAAAGCGTGCGGAGGAAATTTTTAACAGCTTTAGCTTTAAGCTTTTAAATGTAAAAGATGATTTTTTCTCGCTAAGTAGTGGTTTTAGTGCAAAAAATGGCAATGTGAGCTTAAATTTAGCCGAGCTCATGCTTGAGGTAAAAGACGCAGAAAAGAGCTTTTTCTTACTAAAAGGCGAGCTAAAAAAGGGAGCTGCGAGTGAGGGGCTAATAAATTTTTATAACGAGCTAAACGCACTAAAAGTTGGGCAAAACAAGCTTTTTGTACATTCAAGTGCCCTCTATCAGGCATTTTCAAAGCAAAAAAATGAGAGCGAGAGCCTTTATATGAGTGCGGTTTCGCTAAGCCTAACCGCTATATTTTTGATGCTTGCCTTTAGAAATTTGCGAATTTTTTATGTGATATTTATCGCTGCATTTGGCTTTAGCGTGGCATTTGCAGGCACTTTGCTCTGCCTTGGTGAGCTAAACATCCTTACTATTTTAATAAGCACAAGCCTCATTGGACTCATGTTTGACTACGTCTTACACTGGCTTAGCAAAAACGAGGGCGAAGCGATCAGGGCAGACAGCATAAAAAATATGCTAAAAATCTTCTTACTAGGCCTTCTTATCACGCTTAGTGGCTATCTAGCTTTTACGTTTTCTGATCTTAAACTGCTTAAAGAGGTGGCGCTATTTTCGGCATTTGCGCTCGTTACTGCGTTTTTGGCTAGCTACTTTTTCATGCCTTTAGTCTTTGAAGGGGTGAAATTTTATAGATCAAAGATTTTTGATGCGTTTTTAACTAAATTTTGCAAGCTCTCTGCCCTAGTTGCTAGGCATTTGGGGGTTAAATTTCTAGCTATCTCACTTATTTTGCTAGCTATTTTTCTTGTTTTTGATCTTAAAAATTTATCAAAAAGCGAAAATGTAAAAGACTACTCAAATATGCCAAAGAGCCTGCTAGCGGACTCTTCTTATATCTTAAGTCTAACTGGAAATAATCAAAACACGATGATCGTGACAAGGTCTAGCGGTGACATTTTAGGAAGCGAAAAAAGCCTTTTAGACGAGCTAAAAAAGAGAAATTTGATAAAAGATGAGAGCTCGCTAAGTGATATGTTTTTAAGTAAAAGCGAGCAGGATGAGCTAAAAGAGGCGTTTAAAAAGGCGCTTGACGATGAGCAAATTTACGTGATTTATGAGAGATTTGGCTTTAGCAAGGATGAGATACGAAGCGAAATTTTAAAGGTTTTGGGCGAAAAAGAGCTTGGCGTGAGTGAAATTTTGGCTCTAAAATCAATGAAGGATTTTAAGAAATTTATGCTTGATGAAAATGCAAGTGTGGCTTACGCGAGCGGCTTTGTAAAAAGGGTGGCAAGTGATGAGGTGCTGGAACGCCACAAAGCTTTTAGCCTAAATTTTGCTGACTCGCTAAATGAGAGCCTAACTCAGGCAAAAGAGCTTGCTCTAAAGCTAAAAATAGCAGCGCTTGTGATCGCCTTTTTACTGCTATGGGTTTATTTTAGTGCGCTTATTTCGGCACTTGTGATGGGTATCATCATCTTTGGCGTGCTTCTTACGCTCTTTATTTTTGCTATTTTTGGCATAAATTTAAGCATTTTTGGCATCTTTGGGCTCATCCTTGCAAGCGCTGTGGGGATTGACTACATGATATTTGCGCTAAATGAGAGTCTTAGCGAAAAAGAGCGAATTTATGGGATATTTTGCGCATTTATCACGAGTTTTATCTCGTTTTTTACGCTATCTTTTAGTCAGACTGCCGCTCTTAGCGTATTTGGATTAAGCGTTAGCCTTTGCGTGCTGATATATGGGCTATGTGCTAGCGTTTTATCTTGTAAAAATATAAAAATTTAGTTTGATTTTTAGACTCCAAGCAGCTTGTCTAGTTTATGGTTTTTGGCAAAAATTTTATTAATGGCTAGTTTTGCCTATGTCTGCATTTTATTTGCCTTGTTCTGGACGTTTGAGGCTGAAATGAGATCAAATTTATACGGCAGCTTAAATAGCGATTTGTCTAGCTTTTGCAAACACTGCCCTTTTTGAAAGCTTTATTTTCCGCTTTCAAAAATACACTTATGACTTACCAAATTTGCACGGCATGAGGCGCCGTAAGCTCGCATAAATTTGGCATAAGAGCTAAACTCACCACTGTTAATCTCGCTTATAAATTTATCTAACCCTCGCTCTTACTATTTTGCGGGATATTACCTTCGCTAAGGTCTATGAGGTCATCCACATAGATGACATAGTCGCGTATTTTATGAGCTCTTGTCTATCTTTTGTGACAACTTCTTTACTCTCTTTATTGGCATATCCACCAAAATTTTGCGCCAATGTATCCAAAGGCGAGTTATACTTGCTTTTATTTCGCCCGGCTACATCTTGGTGTCAAATGCAAATAACGCAATAATGGTGAGTGGTAAAAATTTTTAAGCATTTTTAGCTTCCTAAATTTGGCTCTTTTGATCTTTTAGTATAAAAATTTTTGGCTAGCTAAATCGCACAAGATTTTAAAGACAAATTTTTAAGCAAAAAATATCTCACTTTTTAAGCGAAGTAGGCATAGATACGCACTTAGCACGCTTTGCTCTCTAATGTAGTTGCGATCTCCTTTTAAAAGAAGTCTCTCAATCTCGATGTTACCGTCTTTATCTCCGGCTGCGACGTAGACCGTGCCAACTGGCTTGCTGGCTGTGCCACCACCTGGTCCAGCGATACCGCTAATCGCAAGCACAAAGTCCGCATTTGTCGTGCTTAGCGTACCTTTTACCATCGCTTTTACGCAAGGCTCGCTCACGGCTCCGTAAGTATCTAAAATTTCATCCTCAACGCCCAGCCACTCGTGCTTTATGTGATTTGCGTAGGTTACTAGTGAGCCATCAAAGCTAGCTGAGATGCCGCCATACCTTGCAAATTTAGCCGCCGCAAGCCCAGCTGTGCAAGACTCAGCAAATGAAATTTTAAGCCCCTTTTGCATGAGCTTCTTTGCCACAAATTCTATCACATCTTTTTGTGGGATAAATTTTTGCGAGAATAGCGTTTTTACCCCTTGTAAAAAGCTCTCGATCTGACCAAATTTATTACTTTTTGCCCTTACTAGTATCAAATTTGGCAGGATCTGCGCAAGGGTTATATCGACCTCGTAAGTTTTAGCAAGTGGCAGCATAAGGATCTTCGCGCTATCTGCGTCGATGTCTATTAGATGAAAGTAACTAAAATCAGGCTCATAGTCGGTTAGAAACTCGCCTAGCTCTTCATTTGGATTAGCTTTTATGAGATTTATCTGGGCGTTATTTAGGCTGGCTAAAAAGCTATTTTTTGAGTAGTCTAAGCTATCTTTAAGCACAAGTGTCGTGCTATCTTTTAGCTCAAGTGAGCCCCCAGTTAGCGTCGCTACGATCTTTGCGGCGATGGCAAAATTTTCATCCGAGCCAAAAATGCTTACAAAGTCGTAATCTTTTGATAAATTTTCGATGATAAAAGGCAGCTCTTTGCTATTTTTTGGAGCAAAACTGACCACTCCAAGCTCGCCAAAATGATCCTCGTAACTTTGAAAAATGTAGTTTAGAAATTCTCTATTTATCTCAAGATCTTCGCCTATTATCAAGATACTTTGTCTCATTTTTAAGCTCCTTTTTTTGCCTCATTATACTATTTTTCAGTGTGATTTAACCAGCACAGGTGTAAAATTAGCAAATTTTTAAATCAAGGTAAAAAATGGACTACAAAGAGACACTTTTACTCCCAGAGACAAATTTCCCGATGCGCGGAAATCTCCCACAAAATGAACCACAAAGACTAAAATCATGGTACGAAGAGCGCAAGGTTTATGAAAAAATGAAGAAAAATCGCCAAAAAGCGGTTAAAAACTTCAACATCCACGACGGCCCTCCGTATGCGAACGGCCACCTTCACATCGGCCACGCGTTAAATAAAATTTTAAAAGATATCATCACAAAAACGCACTATTTTTACGGCGAAAACGTCCGCTACGTGCCAGGCTGGGACTGTCATGGCTTGCCTATCGAGCAGCAAGTTGAAGTAAAGCTTGGCGATAAGAAAAAAGAGCTTAGCAAGGTCGAGATCAGGGAGCTTTGCAGACAGCACGCGAGAGAATTTATAGATATCCAGCGAAATGAATTTAAAAGCCTTGGCATCATCGGTGACTTTGAAAATCCATACATGACGATGAAATTTGAGTTTGAGGCCGACATCTACAAAGCACTTTGCGAGATCGCTAAAAAGGGGCTTTTGATAGAAAGAAGCAAACCAGTTTATTGGAGCTGGGCGGCTAGATCGGCGTTAGCTGAAGCTGAAGTCGAGTATGAGGAGAAAGAGGACTACTCTATTTACGTAGCATTTGAGCTTGATGGCGACGCGCTAGAAAAGCTTGGCGTAAAAGAGGCAAGCGCTGTCATCTGGACAACTACGCCTTGGACACTTCCAGCAAATCAAGCCATAAGTCTAAAACCAGATGAAATTTATGTGCTAACGGCTGAAAATTTGATCTTTGCAAAGCCACTACTTGAAAGCGTTGTACAAAGCGGCCTAAGCAAGGGTGAGATCAAAAAAGAGTTTAAATCAAGCCTGCTTGAAAACACTCACGCGATAAATCCGCTAAACGGCAGAAAGTCGCGATTTTTACTAGGCGATCACGTCATGATGGATGGTGGTACTGGACTTGTTCATACAGCTCCAGGACACGGCGAGGACGACTATTACATATGTTTGAAATATGGTTTTAGCGAAATTTTGATGCCGGTTGATGATGGTGGCTGCTACGATGAGAGCCTAAAGCATCACGGACTATTTAGAAGCGACGTGGTTGACGAGTTTGTCGGCATGCACATCTTTAAAGCAAATGAGAAAATTTTAGAGCTACTTGGCAAAAGCTTGCTTAGCGTATCTAAATTTAGACACTCTTATCCATTTTGTTGGAGAACGCACAAGCCTGTCATTTATAGAGCCACAAAGCAGTGGTTTATAGCTATGGATGAGGCTAAACTTGGTGGCAGAACGCTTAGACAAACAGCGCTAAAAGAGCTTGAAAAGGTTAAATTTTATCCAAGCGTAGGCATAAAAAGAATAGGCTCGATGATAGAAAATCGCCCAGACTGGTGTATCTCTCGTCAGCGTGACTGGGGCGTGCCGATCGCGTTTTTTAGAGACAAAGCGACAAAAGAAGTTATATTTGATAGTGAAATTTTAGACCACATCGTTGCTATCTTTAAAGAAAAAGGCGCTGATGCGTGGTGGGCGCTAAGTATAGACGAGCTTTTACCAAAGGGCTCAAAATACAAGGCTGAAAATTTAGAAAAAGTGATGGACATTCTTGACGTTTGGTTTGATAGCGGCTCGACATGGCATGCGGTCTTGCAAAGCGACAACTACGACGCTGGCAAATACCCTTCAAGCATGTATCTAGAGGGCTCAGATCAGCACCGCGGCTGGTTTCAAAGCTCGCTTCTAGTAAGCACAGCTATAAATTCTCACGCACCTTACGAGAGCATCCTAACTCACGGCTTTACTGTCGATGCTAAGGGCGAGAAGATGAGCAAGAGCAAGGGCAACGTCATAGCTCCACAAGACGTTGCTAAGACTCACGGCGTGGAAATTTTACGGCTTTGGGTTGGCATGAGTGATTATTCAAGCGACCTAAAGATAAGCGAAGATATATTAAAGCAAATCAGCGAGCAGTACCGCAAAATCCGCAACACTATCCGCTTTTTACTAGCAAACGTAAATGATCTTGAGAGCCTAAATACAGAGTTTAACATCCTTGATAAGTGGATATTGGCGCGCGCTAAAAAGGTTTTCGACGAGGCGAGCGCTTGCTTTAGAAATTATGACTTTTCAAAGGGCTTTAACATCCTTTTAAATTTCCTATCAGCCGATCTTAGCGGCGTCTATCTTGACGTTTGCAAAGATAGACTTTACTGCGACGCAAAAGACGCACCGAGAAGAAGATCAGCTCAAAGCGCGATGGCGATCATCACAAAGGCGCTTTTGCCACTCATCGCTCCAACGCTTACTTACACCGTTGATGAGGTGATGGACTATGCTCCAAAGATCATCAAGGGCGAGACAAAAGACGCGTTTGATCTAGTCTATGAGCCAATCAAATTCGACCTTAGCTTTGAAGATGAGCTACTTTTTGCCAGTAGGGAGAAATTTAACGAGATCGTGGACGTTCTTAAGAAGGACAAAAAGATAAAATCAACCCTAGAGCTAAGTCTAGAGACCACAAACCACAACATCACAAGCTACGACGAGCGCGAAGTGGCCGATCTTTACATGGTAAGCTCGGTTAGAGCTTATGATGATAGCGAGCCACTAGCCGAGTTTGAGCTTGAGGGTGATAAATTTAAGATCATAGCAAGCAACCTTCACAAATGCCCAAGATGCTGGAAATTTAACGCTAGCAAAGAAGATGCGCTATGTCCAAGATGTGAAGAGGTCATAAGTGCTAAGTGAGCCAGTAAGCGCAACTATCATAGTCGCAACGATCGCTGCGGTGGTCGTTGTTAGCTTGTTTGGCATATTTTTGGTTAATAAATTTAAAGGATAAAAATAGTGGTAACTTTGAAAGAAGCTTTAAAATTTTCAGCTGAAGAGATAAAAAATTTACGAGCTGAGCTTGAAGCAAAGATCATAAAAGAAAAAGAGCTTGGCGCTTATGTTGAGCAACTAGCAAATTTAGAGATCGCAAAACTAGGCGAGGGCGTACCAATCGCTATAAAAGATAACATCCAGGTAAAAGGCTGGAACATCACGTGTGCTTCTAAAATTTTGCAAGGCTATGTCGCACCTTATAATGCAACTGTCATTGAGAAGCTACTTGGCAAAAATTTAGCTCCATTTGGCCGCACAAATATGGACGAATTTGCGATGGGAAGCACGACTGAGAGTTCATTTTACGGCAAAACACTAAACCCACTAAATCATGCCCATGTCCCAGGTGGCAGTAGCGGTGGCTCAGCAGCAGCAGTCGCAGCTGGACTCGCAGTAGCTGCACTTGGTAGTGATACTGGTGGCTCGATCCGCCAGCCAGCGGCATTTTGCGGATGTGTGGGACTTAAGCCAACTTATGGCAGAGTGAGCAGATATGGCCTTGGCGCCTACTCAAGCAGCCTTGATCAAATAGGTCCGATCGCTCAAAACGTAGAAGACGCAGCTATTTTATATGACGCGATCGCTGGACATGATCCAAAAGATAGCACGAGCGCAGATGTGCCATTTGTGAGTATTAGCGACAAGATAGATGGCAACAAAAAGCTAAAAATTTGTGTCATCAAAAACTACGTCGAAAACGCAAGCGAGCAGACAAAAGTCGCTTTAAATTTAGCTATCGAGAAGCTAAAATCACACGGTCACAACGTAACTTACACAAATTTTGAAGACTCAAAATATGACGTCGCTGCCTACTACATCATCGCAACCGCAGAGGCAAGCGCAAACTTAAGCCGCTACGATGGCGTAAGATATGGCAGACGCGCAGATGCTAAAAATTTAAAAGAGCTATATGTAAATTCACGCTCAGAAGGCTTTGGCGAAGAGGTAAAAAGGAGAATTTTGCTTGGTACATTTGTACTAAGTAGCGGATATTACGACGCTTACTACATCAAAGCGCAAAAAGCAAGAGCGCATATAAAAGCTCAGTACGAGAAAATTTTAGAAGAAAATGATCTCATCTTCATGCCAGTTGCTCCAAGCACAGCTTATAAATTTGGAGCACACAGCGATCCGCTTCAGGCCTATCTAAGCGACATTTACACGATCAGCGTAAATTTAGCAGGTCTACCAGCTATCTCTGTGCCAGTTGGCAAAGATGATCAAAATTTAAACGTGAGCGCCCAGCTCATCGCAAAAGCGTGGGACGAACAGACATTGATAAATGGTGCTAAGAGCCTAGAAAATTTAATAAAAGGATAAAAATATGAAGATAGTAAAGAGAGCTTTAACATTTGAGGATGTGCTTCTTGTGCCGCAATACTCTGAAATTTTGCCAAAGCAAGTTGATGTAAAAACCAGGATCAGCAAAAATGTCACGCTAAATATCCCGATCGTCTCTGCTGCGATGGATACGGTGACTGAGCATAGAACTGCTATCATGATGGCGAGGCTCGGCGGTATCGGTGTCATCCACAAAAATATGGACGTCGAAAGCCAAGCAAAAGAGGTCAAACGCGTTAAAAAAAGCGAAAGTGGCGTCATCATCGATCCTATCTTTATAAATCCAGAAGCGACCGTGGCTGAAGCTCTAAGCCTTATGTCAGATCTTCATATTTCAGGCGTTCCAGTCATCGACAAAGATCGCAAACTAATAGGAATTTTAACAAACCGCGATTTGAGATTTGAGACAAATATGAGCACTTTGGTAAAAGACCGCATGACAAAAGCACCGCTTATCACTGCACCAAAGGGCTGCACGCTTGATGATGCGGAGAAAATTTTCTCTCAAAATAGGGTTGAGAAGCTACCTATCGTCGATAAAGACGGCAGACTTGACGGACTTATCACTATAAAAGATCTAAAAAAACGCAAAGAGTATCCAAACGCAAACAAAGATAACTACGGCAGACTTCGCGTGGCGGCGGCTATTGGTGTGGGTCAGATAGACCGCGCTAAAGCACTAGTTGATGCTGGCGTAGATGTCATCGTCATCGACTCAGCTCACGGCCACTCAAAGGGCATCATCGATACTTTAAAAGAGGTAAAAGCAAATTTTAAAGTTGATGTCGTAGCTGGCAATATCGCAAACCCAGCAGCCGTAAAAGACCTAGCAGAAGCAGGAGCGGACGGCATAAAAGTGGGCATCGGACCAGGATCTATTTGTACTACAAGGATCGTTGCTGGCGTTGGCGTGCCTCAAATTTCAGCGATTGACGACTGCGCAAGCGAAGCAGCGAAATATGGCATCCCAGTTATCGCTGATGGTGGTTTAAAATACTCAGGTGACGTGGCAAAAGCCCTTGCAGCAGGTGCAGCTTGCGTTATGGCTGGTAGCTTACTTGCAGGTTGCGAGGAGAGTCCAGGCGAGCTTATAACATTCCAAGGTCGCCAGTATAAAGTATATCGCGGCATGGGCTCAATAGGCGCTATGACAAAGGGTAGCTCTGACCGCTACTTCCAAGAGGGCACCGCTCAAGACAAGCTTGTACCTGAAGGCATCGAAGGCCGTGTGCCATTTGCTGGCAGTATAAAAGATGTGATCCATCAGCTAATAGGCGGCCTAAGAAGCGCTATGGGCTATGTCGGTGCAAAAGATATCCCAACTCTTCAAGAAAAAGCTGAATTTGTCGAGATAACAAGTGCAGGACTAAAAGAGAGCCACGTTCACGACGTAGTTATCACTCATGAGGCACCAAACTACAAAGTTAATTAGTGTTAAATCTGCAAACTAAAACTATTAAATTTAACGAGCCGCTCTATCTTGAGAGTGGCCGTATGCTATCAAATTTCAAGCTTATTTATGAGACTTACGGCACGCTAAATGCTGATAAAAGCAACGTTATCGTGATCTGCCACGCCTTAACTGGCTCACACCACGCTGCTGGCTCGTACGTAGGCGATGAAAAAGCTGGCTGGTGGGACGGGCTAATAGGCAGTAAAAAGGCGGTCGATACCGATAAATTTTATGTTATCTGCGTAAATATCTTAGGCTCGTGCTTTGGCTCGACTTCGCCGCTAAGTGTGGATAGAAGCAGTGGCAAAGAGTATAGGCTAAATTTCCCAGTCCTTGCCATAAGTGACGTGGTAAAGGCGCAAGTGAGACTATTTAGCGAGCTTGGTATCACAAGTGTAAGAGCCGTGATAGGCGGCAGTCTTGGCGGTATGCAAGCACTTTGCTATGCTATTGAGTTTCCAGAATTTGCCCAGGATATCGTAATGCTAGCAAGCACCTACCAGACTAAGCCATGGGCGATAGCGTTTAACAAAATCGCCATTGAAGCCATTTTGAATGATGAAAATTTTAAAAATGGCGAATACGACGCGGAATTTATAAGGAAAAATGGTCTAAAAGGTATGGCTTACGGCAGGATGGCAGGGCATATCAGCTTTTTAAGTCCTGATAGTATGGATGAGAAATTTGGACGAAACTACGTAGAAACTGACGGTCTTTACGAGCTTTCTGGGCGCTTTCAGGTGGATCGCTACATGGAGTACAACGGCTACAACTTCCCAAAGAGGTTTGATCCGCTAAGCTACCTATATATCGTAAAAATGATGAATATTTTTGACTGTACAAGGCACTATGATAATTTAAAAGACGCCCTTGCGCCGATCAAAGCAAATTTGCATCTAATTGCTTTCAAAGGCGATCTACTCTTTCCACCGTGCTGTATGAGAGAGATTTATGACACACTTTGTGAGATGGGGCGAGGAGAGAATACAAATTTCGTAGAGATAGATAGCAACTACGGCCATGACGCATTTTTGGTCGAGATAGAAAAATTTGATGGATATATAAAAAATATATTAAAAGGATAGAAAATGGAGCAAAAAGAGCAAAGCTTTGAAGAAAAATTAGCCCTAGCAGATAAAATTTTAAACGATCTAAATAAAGATGATGTGAGCCTAGAAAATAGCATAAAGCTTCACGAACAAGGCAAAAAGCTACTAAACGAGGCAAGAGAAATTTTAGAAAACGCAAAACTTAGCATAAAGCAGGTGGATGATGAGTAGAATTTGTGCTCTTCAGCTACCAACGCAGCCTTTAAGTGAGGCAAGGCTTGATTATTATCTAAAAATTTGTGCGGATGAAAATGCAAGACTTGTTGTGCTTGGTGAATATGTGCTAAATAGCTTTTTTAAAGAGCTCATTAGCATGCCAAAAAGCCTTATAAAAGAGCAGAGCGAGCGTAAAAAAGAGGCTCTTTTTGCAATGGCAAAAAAATATAATCTAAATATTGTTGCACCCATTGTAAATCTAAAAGGTAAGGAAATTTTTAAAAGTCTAGCCAAATTTACCCCAACACAAGTAAAGCTATATGATCAGCAAATTCTCATGCCTTACGCTCACTGGAATGAGGCGAAATTCTTTAATAACACAAGCGATGAGCTAAATTTGCCTATCTTTACCTACGAGAAATTTAAGGTTGGCGTCATGTTTGGCTTCGAGGCGCACTTTGATGTGTGCTGGGCCTATATGAGCGCTAAGAAGGTTGATATCGTGCTCGTGCCAACGGCTTGTACATTTTTCTCGCAGGCGCGCTGGGAGGAGCTTTTAAAGGTTAGAGCCTTTACAAACAACGTCTACGTGCTCCGCGTAAACCGTGTAGGAAGCCATAAAAGTGATGATACGCAGTGGAGCTTTTACGGCGATTCGATGCTTATTAATCCGTTTGGTGAAGTTAAAAATAGGCTTGGTAAAAATGAAGAGATGATGATAGATGAGCTTAGCAAAAAGGAGCTTAGTGAGGCTAGAAGCACTTGGGGTTTTATGCAGATAGAGGCGAAATTTAAAAGATAAAATAAGTCCGTAACCGGATGGGAAAGCGAGCTTAGCAAGAATGAGCGCTCTTTAAAGGAATTTTGGAGTGAAATTTGAAACGAGATGACATTGAGATATATATAAAAGAGAAATTTGACATTTTAGGTGAGCAAATTTTCCCAAAATATCCAAAAATTAATGTCTTTCGTCACAAGAAAAATGAGAAGTGGTTTGCACTACTTATGGAGATAAGCGCTAGCAAGCTTGGTCTTAAAAATGACGAAATGATAGAAGTTTTAAATCTAAAATGCAGCCCAGATCTAGCCATGGTGCTAGTTGATGAGATGCAAATTTTTAAGGCATATCATATGAATAAAAAGCACTGGATAAGTGTAAATTTAAACTCCAAAATCTCACAAAAAGCCGTTTTTGATCTGATAGATGAAAGCTTTACCTTAAGCAAATAAAAGCCATTTTCAGCCTTAAATTTAGTAGTTTTTGTTAAAATCACGAAAAACTTAAGGATAAAATTTGCAAGAGTTAAACAACGAGATCAAAAAAGTCCATTTCATAGGCATCGGCGGCATCGGCATCTCAGCCATCGCTAGATTTTTACATGAAAAAGGTCACAAGATAAGCGGCAGCGACATCAAAGAGAGCAAGACGACTCTTGAGCTAAAAGATGAAGGCATTGAGGTTATCACGCCACACTGCAAAGAGGCGATAAAAGACCAAGACTTTGTGGTCTATTCAGCTGCGATAAAAGAGGATAACATCGAGCTAGTGGAGGCCAGACGAAAGGGCATAAAGTGCTTTTCAAGAAAAGAAATTTTGCCTTATGTGCTTGAAGATAAGTGTGTTTTTGCAGTAGCTGGCGCACACGGCAAGAGCACGACTTCAGCGATGCTAGCAAGCCTTATTGAGGGTTCAGTCATCATCGGCGCCATCTCAAAACAGTTTGGTTCAAATATGCGCTACGCTAAAAGCGATAACGTCGTATTTGAGGCAGACGAGAGTGACTCTAGCTTTCTAAACTCAAACCCATATCTAGCCATCGTCACAAATGCAGAGCCAGAGCACATGGAGCACTATGACTATGATCTAGCTAAATTTTACGCAGCCTACAAGGGCTTTTTGGAGCGTGCAAAGGTTAGGGTGATAAATGCTGAGGACGAGTTTTTAAGCACGCTTAAGCTTGATGCGATCAGGCTTTATCCAAGCACCGACATTACCGAGCTTACGATGGTTGTAAAAGACTATCAGCCATACACCAGCTTTAACCTTAAAAATTTAGGCAAATTTGAAGCCTTTGGCATGGGCGAGCATATCGCCATAGACGCATCTTTGGCCATCCTTGCTGCGATGCACGAGACGCCGCTAAAAGACATAAGAGAAAATTTGCTAAATTTTAAAGGCATTAAAAAGCGTTTTGACATACTTTGTGCAAACAAAAATTTCATCCTAATCGACGACTACGCGCACCATCCAACCGAGATAAAAGCGACGCTAAAATCAGTCTTTGAATACGCCAAAATTTTAGGCATAAACAGCGTCACAGCGATATTTCAGCCACACCGCTACACAAGACTTAGCACAAATTTACCTGGCTTTAAAGAGTGCTTTAAAGGCGTTGATGAGCTTGTCATCTTGCCAGTTTATGCAGCTGGGGAAAATCCGATCGAAGTTGATATGAAGAGTGAATTTAGCGAGTATAACCCGATCTTTACCGACAAGGTCGAGAGGGTTGAAGAGGGGATAGAATTTACAGATGAATTTGGCGTGAAAAACCGCCTAAGTGATGGCATCGTAGTTGGCTTTGGAGCGGGTGATATCAGCGTGCAGCTAAGAGGCGGATATTAATGGATCTAAGTAGCTTCAAGCCTCAAGATGAAAATGAAATTTTAAAAGAGATAAATGAAAAAGAGTTAAGCGAGGATGAAATTTCAAGCCTTATAAATTTAGGCAAAAAAGATATCTTGATCGCTCTTGCAAGGTCGCAAAAGCTAAGTAGCACTCAGATAAAAGAGATGCTGCCAAATGCCCCGTATATGGCTGTTTGCTTGCTAGTTGAAAAGCAAGATATTAGCGAGGTTAAGGTAGAAATTTTAGACAAGATCGAGCCTCATGCTGAGCTTTACAAAGAGCTTATCGTAAAATATAAAGGCGTGAAATGGTAAGAAATTTGATCCTAATCGCTGGCTTGATCGTACTTTTTGGAGCGATCTGGGCGATAAAAGATGAAAAGATCAGCAAAGGTATAAAAGCGCTCGTTAGTGTGGTGCTTGTAGCGATCCTTATTTGCGTCTATTTTTATGAAGAGAATTTATCAAAAAACGAGGACGCCATCTCAAAGCTAGTTAGCGATTTTAAACAGGGCAAAACACTAAAATGTGGCGAGTACAACGTTAGCGCTAAGAAATTTAACTACGAATTTGGTACGGCGTCATTTTTAGCTAAAAGAGAATTTAGCGATCTCTCAGGCGTCATCGTACCGATAAAAAGTTGTGAGCAATGACTGAAGAGATATTTTTAAAGCTCGATCTGGGCGAGTATTTAGAGAAATTTAACTCTTTTTTAGCAAGGCAAAAGCCGCTATTTTTACAAGGCGATAGCAAAATCCACTTTGAAAATATTAGCGAGCTTTCAAAGTATGATTTTAAGGCGCCTGATGAGATAAAAGAACTTGATGACGCGCTAATTAGACTTAGCAAGCAAGCAGTACTTCACATCAGCGAAATTTACGAGTTTGCAAAGATTATTAAGTATTTTTCGTATCTAAAAAAGCAAAAATTTGAAGGCAGGCTTGGCGAGTGGATCGCAAAGGTTGAAATCCCTGAAGCGATGAGCCAGATGGCAAACAGCTTTGATGAAAACGGCGAGTTTAGCGACAGCGTGGATGAGAGATTTTATGCGATAAAGCAGGCATTTAGCGAGAAAAAGCGCCAGATCGACGCCGAGCTTAAAAGGCTCATCTACTCAAAGCACATCACGCCCTATCTAGTCGATACCCAGACGCACTACATCAACTCGCAAGAGGCACTTTTGGTGCGTGGTGGCTTTAATCACGCCCTAAAAGGCACCGTGATCGCTAGAAGCTCAGGCGGATACTTCTACGTCGCACCTGTAAGCACCGAGCGCCTAAAAAAGGAGCAAAGCGAGCTACTTGATAGAAAAGAAGAGATCATTTTTGAGCACTGCAAGAAATTTAGCCTGCAGATGAGTAAGAGCCTGCTCTTTTTGAAATTTATAAATAACGCTTTTGATCAGTTTGACGCATATCAGGCTCGAGTAAATTTGGCTAGATCACGTGACTATGAGTTTGTTTTGCCAAACAGCTCGCATGTCATAAAGCTTGAGAAATTTGCCCATCCAGCGCTTAAAAATCCAAAGAGCGTGAGCGTGGATTTTAGCAAAAAGGTGCTTCTCATTACTGGCGTAAATGCTGGTGGCAAGTCGATGCTTTTAAAATCAATCATCTCAGCCACGCTACTTGCAAAGTATCTGCTGCCTATGCGTATCGACGCAAACCGCTCAAGCATCGGCTCTTTTAAAGAATTTGATACGATTATAGAAGATCCGCAAAGTGTGAAAAACGACATCTCGACCTTTGCTGGCAGGATGGTGCATTTTGCAAAGCTTTTTACTAAAAAATCGATCATCATCGGTATCGACGAGATTGAGCTTGGCACCGATTTTGAGGAGGCTGCGAGCTTGTATGGCGTCATGATAGAGCGCCTCATCACTCAAGATATCAAAATGATCATCACGACCCACCACAAGCGCCTTGCGATGCTATTAGCTAAAAACCCAGAGGTTGAGCTAGTGGCGGCACTTTATGACGAGGCGGCTCAAAGGCCTAAATTTGAGTTTTTAAAGGGCACGATCGGCAAGTCTTACGCCTTTGAAACAGCGGCAAGATACGGCATATCTCAAAATTTAGTGGCTCAGGCAAAGAAAATTTATGGCGAAGATAAAGAGAATTTAAACGAGATCATCACAAAGACGCTAAATTTACAAACTAAGCTTGATGAGGGGATAAAAGAGGTCACGACAAAAGAGGAGCGGCTGGAGCGCTTGCTTGAGGAGCAAAAAGAGCTAAAAGAGAAAAATGAGATCAAGCTAAATGCGACTATTGCGCGCCTTGAAAAAGAGTATTATGAAGCGATAAATGCGGCAAAAGCTGTTATAAATTTCAAGGACATAAAAGACAAGCAAAGAGCTCTAAATGTGGCAAATGAGAAAAAAACTGCCATCGTTAAGTCTAAAAAAACTGAGCGTGAGAGCCTAAAAGTAGGCGATAGAGTGAAGTATGAAAATATCAAAGGCACGGTTTTAAGCATCTCTAAAAATGACGCGATGATCGAGTCAAATGGCATAAATTTGCGCGTGCCACTTGAGCTTTTAAGAAAAAATGGCAACGAGGTAGTCTTGCCTAAAAAAGGTGGCGTAAGTTTAAGTGTCGATAAGCCAAAAACGGCCTCGCTCTCGCTCGATCTGCACGGCATGAGAGCTGACGAGGCGATAGCTAAGCTTGATAAATTTATCTCAGATAGTCTTGTTATGGGATTTGACGAGGTTAGCGTATTTCACGGCATCGGCACTGGCAAACTCGCCTTTGCTGTTAAAAATTTCTTAAAAGAGCATCCAAGCGTGAAAGAGTTTTTTGACGCACCGGCAAATCAGGGTGGATACGGCGCTAAAATAGTCAGGCTTTAACTTCTTCCTAAAAGTTAAAATTTATTTTAAGGTTGATATAATCAGGGCAAGTACACAAGATAAGGGAAGTAACTTTTGAGTAACAAGGACGAGCAAACGGGTAAAAATCTAAACATCACTAAAACTATTATAGGTTTAGTGTTTGTTTTGGGAAGTATTTTTTTAGTCGAAAACCTGGCAGTTTTTTATTTTAAATTTAATAATGCTTCTGCTGAAAATGGTTTTAATCTTCGAAAGAAAGTTGATTATTTGACATATCAATATGTTGATTATTTCAAAAATGTTAGCAAATATGATGTCGCAAATTTCCAATCTTACATTAACGATAGTGCTATGGGTGATGTTCTTTTATTAAAGGATGATAATAAAAATGGATACAAGGTCGTAGCATCTTCAGATAAAAGAATAATAAATCAAGAGTTTAATGACAAAAGCTGTGGAAATATCTTTGCTCATAATTTCCAAAAAGATTATTTTTGGGCAAAAATTTTGCCAGAAAATGCTGCTCAAGTTTGTATGTTTGTGCCAGTTGGAGAGTATATATTAGGCTTTAAAGGAAAGGTTGATCAACGTATTACTGGTACGCATGATGAGTACTTTTTTGAGTGGCTTTTAAATAATATGGCTTTAACATTCATCTTAAGCCTCATTGGTGCAATAGTTGCTTTGTCTACTTGTATATGGTACGCGGTTAAATATATAAAAGAAAAAAATAACTATAACGCATTAAAAATAGATACTAAAAAACAGATAGAAGAGCTTGGAGAAAAGCTTTATATCGATCCAATGACTGGACTTTTAAATAAAACAGCATTGGTGCGTGATATTAATAGCTATGAAAATCCTAAAGTAGTGCTTATAGATATTGACGATTTTGGCAAGATGAATGACTTTTACGGTAAATTTGCATGTGACCAGATTTTGGTCAAGATGGCTGATTTGATCAGTGAATTTGCCAAAGATGAGAATATGAAAGCTTACTGTATAGAAGCAGATAGGTTTGCTCTGGTAGAAGATAGTGATAGCTTTATCGATAGATATGAAGATATGGTTGAAGATTTGATAGAAATTTTTAAAGGCCGTATGCTAAGTATAGTTGATGAAGATGGTAGAGAGATAGAAGGTATCGAGATACATAGTACAATAGGCTTTGCTCTTGATAGTGACCAAACACTAAGAAAAGCAACAATAGCGTTAAAAACAGCAAAAGAGCAAGATAAAGACTATGTTTGTTATTTCAAAGGGCTAAATCAAAAAGAGGAATACGCAACTCAAATAGAACGCTCTAAACTGATACAATACGCCACTATAAATAACAATATTGTTCCTTATTTTCAGCCTATAGTTAATGACCAAAAGGTACCTGTAAAATACGAATGCTTGATAAGACTTTTAGATAGAGGCGATGTTATATCACCAAATGTCTTTTTAGATATCTCAAAGCGTATTAAGCGTTATGCTGATCTTGAGAAACAACTCATTAAAAAGTGTTTTAAGCAGCTTGTAGAGGATAAGAATTTAGTACTTTCTATAAATTTAAGTAGTAGAGATATGATCGATGGTGATGTTAGCTCACTTGTTTTAAATTTATTGAACAAGCACAATGTTGCTGGTAGAGTGGTGTTTGAGATCGTTGAAGATGAAGAGCTTAAAAATTTAGAGAGAGTTTCAAATTTTATCGAGCGTGTAAAAAGCATGGGCGCAAAGATCGCTATTGATGATTTTGGCTCAGGATATTCAAATTTTTCTTACATTATAAAGATCAAGCCTGACTACGTGAAGATCGATGGCTCTATTATAAAAGATATAGACATAAATAAAGATTCACACTCTATCGCAAGTGCGATCGTGGCATTTGCAAAAGACCTTGGTATAAAAACTATTGCTGAATATGTGCATTCAAAAGAGATATTTGAAATCTGTAAAGAGATCGGCGTAGATGAGTTCCAGGGCTTTTATTTTGGTGCACCAGAGCGTGCCGGCTCATAAGGCACTTAGTGGTAATTAGCTTTTTAAAAGAGCTTTTAAGCTTTCGCTCTATCACACCTAATGATGCTGGAAGCTTAGAACTTATCGCTAAATTTTTGCCTGATTTTGAGGCGAAATTTATAGAAAAAAATGGTACCAAAAATCTCATACTTTCTAAAACTTATGGAGACGGCGAGCATCTAGCTTTTGCTGGGCATGTTGATGTCGTGCCTCCAGGTGAGGGCTGGGATAGCGAGCCATTTACCCCGCTAGAAAAAGATGGCTACATCTACGCAAGAGGCACACAGGATATGAAAGGTGGTGTGGCTGCTTTTGTTTGCGCTGCTAAAGACGCAAAATTTGATGGCAAACTAAGCCTCATCTTAACAAGCGACGAAGAGGGCGATGGCACATATGGCACGCCTTTAGCACTTGAATATTTACGCGAAATAAATGATTTGCCAAAATTTTGCGTAGTTGCTGAGCCAACTTGCAATAAAGAATTTGGTGATAGCATAAAAGTTGGCAGACGTGGCTCAATAAATGGCAAGATCGTGATAAAGGGTGTTCAAGGGCACGTGGCATATCCTGAAAAGTGTGTAAACCCGGTAAATTTGATAGCTCCACTTTTAAGTAAAATAGCTGATCACGATATGGACGCTGGAAGCGAGTTTTTTAGCCCAAGCAAGATTGTGGTAACTGATATTAGAGGTGGCATGCAAGTTTGCAACGTCACTCCAAGTGAGCTTAGCATAATGTTTAATGTGAGAAACTCAAATTTAACCGACATAAATGATGTTGAGAGCTATCTTAGAGAGGTCTTAAAAGGGCTTGATTACGAGCTTAGCATAAAGCAAAGCTCAAAGAGATTTTTAACGAATAAAGATAGCAAAATAGTAAAAAATTTAATGGCTTCTGTCACAAAGATCACCGGCGTTACGCCACTTTTAAACACAAAAGGCGGCACGAGCGATGCGAGGCACTTTGCTGAATTTGGCGTAGATGCGATAGAATTTGGCGTCATAAACGACCGCATACACGCTAAAAACGAACGAGTTAGCGCCCACGAAGTAAATAAACTTTATGAAATTTTTAAAGATTTGATAGAAAAATTTTAATCCATAAATTTCATTATCCTTAAACCAAAAAGTTATTAAGTGTCTAAAAAATATTTTCAAAAGCCATTTTGATTGATATTTTTGTCAAAGAATTTTAAGATTAAGAAATTTTTTATTTGGCAATATTGCTATTATCTGTTACAATTTATGAAATAGCCGGGTTTTGGCCATTTCAAGTAAAACCTAATGGAATACTCTTTTTAACGAGTACAAGATGGAAGTTATAAATACGTTTGTGGGCGAAAAATATATCCAGCACAATCCTAGCTTTAAAGATGGTATGGATATCATTTCTAATTTGTAAAAAAGTAAAATTTCAAATAAATAAAAAAATGCAAGTAAAACGAAAAATATACAAATCTTTTCAATACGAGAAAATGAGACATGGCTTGCGAGTTAGATTGTTCTTTTTAGTCGTGGCAATCGTGATTTTGGCAATCGAAATTTATATCGCAGCTTTTGTTAAAGGTGGCTTCGTGCGTCATTATTTGGGTGATGTGCTAGTTACGGTGATGCTTTACGCATTTGGACGAGCCGTGTTTAAAACTACACCAAAAATTTTAGCGTTTGAAATATTTGCTTTCTCGCTATTTATAGAAATTTTACAATACTTTAAAATGTTTGAAATTTTAGATATTCATAATTTAATAATACGTATAGTCTTTGGCGGAACATTTGACGTTAGCGACATCGTATGTTACGCTTTGGGCTGCTTGCTGGCTTATTTGACTGATACCATTTGCTTTTTACAAAAGTATAAAAATTCAAAGATGTAGCGATAAATCACAACTTTATTTTTTAAGTATAAAGCAGGAGCTAATCATCTTAAAACTCTAGCAAAATTTATCTATCTATTTTAGCTCACCCCAGTTTTTGGCGATATTTAGCGATGTTTTAAGTGGCACGTTTAGCGTGTAAATTTCCTCCATCGTCTTTTGTGTCACCCTGCCAAATTCCTGCGCAAACTCGTCTTTTACTTCAAAGATCAGCTCGTCGTGGATCTGAAGCAACATTTTTGCATTTTCATCTAAATTTGCTCTAACTTTTACCATAGCCATCTTGACAAGATCTGCCGCAGAGCCTTGAAAGACCGTATTTACCGCCTCGCGCTCAAACATCGCTATTTGCATAGGCGTAGCACTTTTAAAGTCAAAGTAGCGCTTTCTGCCAAGCAATGTCTGCACAAAGCCATCATTTTTAGCTGAAATTTTTATGCTCTCCAAAAAGTCTTTGATCGTCGCAAACGCCTTAAAATAGCGCTCTATGTACTCTTTTGCCTCGGCTCTTGTGATATTTACTTGATTTGCTAGTTTGCTTGAGCCCATGCCGTAAATTAGGCCAAAATTTATACTCTTTGCCACGGCTCTATTTTGCCCGTCGCTGCTACCAAATATGCTAATAGCCGTCCTTGCGTGGATATCCTCGTCATTTTTAAACGCCTCAAGCAGCGCAGGATCACGGCTAAAGTGAGCTAGCAGTCTAAGCTCGATCTGGCTGTAGTCAAGCCCCACAAAACTATAGCCCTCGCGAGCTTCAAAGCACTCTCTGACGTCCTTTGCGAGGCTGCCGCGAGCTGGGATATTTTGTAAATTTGGATTTTTGCTTGAAAGCCTGCCAGTGCTTGTGCCAGTTTGTAAAAAGCTCGTATAAATTCGCGAGCCCTCGTCCTTTTTCGCAAGCGCTAAAAGTGGCTCGCAGTAGGTGCTTTGCAGTTTATATAGCTCGCGATAAGCTAAAATTTTCTCTATCACTGGATGAGCGTCTATGAGCTCAGCAAGCACGCTCTCATCGGTGCTGTATCCTGTTTTTGTCTTCTTTTTGGTTGGGAGTTTTAGATGCTCAAAAAGTATGACGCCAAGCTGTTTTACTGAGTTTATGTTGAAATTCTCGCCGCTTAGCTCGTAAATTTCACTTGTTAGCGCCTTTAGTTTGGTGTCGTTTTCAAGGATGAGCTTTTGCATCTTAGCTTCATTTATCTTGATGCCGTTTTGCTCCATGTCAAAAAGCGTGAGGATAAAAGGAAACTCGTGCGTATCGGCAAGGGCTAGTAAATTTTTATCAAGCGTGTTTTGAAAAGTTTTATAAAATTTAAGCGTTATCCAAGCGTCCTCACTCGCGTATTTAGCGGCATTTTCTAGTGGCACATCGCCAAAAGTTTGGCCCTTTTTGACAACGTCTTCAAATTTTATCGTGTCGTAGTCATAGAGCCTCTTTGCCAGCGCGTCCATGCCGACACTTGAGTTTGGGTCGCTAAGCCACGCAAGTATCATCGTATCTTTAAAATTTGCTGGAGGATTAAGACCAAGATTGTTTTTTACGATCTCAAAGTCATATTTTAAATTTTGTCCGATCACGCAGCCTTTATAAATTTGCCCTACCGCCCAAGTGGCAAATTTTAGGTCTATTTGCTTTGGCGCGCCTAGGTAGTTGTGAGCCACTGGCACGTAGTAGGCGTCCTCGTCGTTAAAGCAAAAGCTAAATCCAACGATCTTTGCGTTCCTGCTATCAATGCCTGTGGTCTCGGTGTCAAAGGCGACGATGGTCTCTGGCGTGATGCCTGATAAGAGCTTTTCAATGCTAGCCTCATCAAGGAGTAAATTTGCTCTAAAGCCAAGCTTAAATTCAGCATTTTCTTCTTTTTGCAAGCTCTTAAGAAGTCTGTTTAGATCGTACTCTTTTAAAATTTCTGAGATATTTATTAAAGGATTTTGCTCTGGAAATTTAGAGTGCTCAAGATCAAATGAACTAACTGCGTCATCAAATAAAGTGGCTAGCTTTTTGCTCAAAAATGCTTCGTCTTTTGCAGCTGCCAGCATATTTTTAGTACGCTCGTTTCTAAGAAGGGCCAAATTTTCATAAATTCCCTCTAAACTTCCATACTCTGCCAAAAGCTTCTTAGCTCCCACTGCGCCGATGCCTTTGACGCCTGGGATGTTATCTGAGCTGTCTCCTGCGATCGCTAAAAAGTCCCTTACTTGTGCTGGATAAACTCCATACTTTTCAAAGCAGCTTGCACTATCATGATCGATCTTACTTTGCGGGCTGTAGATGCTCACTTTGCCGTCTTCTATGAGCTGGTAAAGATCCTTATCGTGGGTGACTATTCGCACAAATATATCTTTGTCTTTACAAAATTTAACCGCACTTGCGATGATGTCATCGGCCTCGTAGCCCTCGCGGCTAAGACTGTAAAGTCCCATTTTTTCTATCATATCTATGCAAACTGGAAGCTGTTCTTTTAGTTGAGCTGGCGGCTCGTTTCTGTTTGCTTTGTAATCACCTAAAATTTCGTGACGTAAGGTCTTGCCCTTACTATCAAGAGCAAAGATGAGATAGTCGCTTTGGTATTCATCCTTGAGGCTTGCTATAAAATTTGCAAAGCCACTAATCATACCGCTTGGCTTGCCCTCGCGGTTTTTAAGTCCGCTCATGGCGTAGTAGAGCCTAAAAAAGAAACCAAAAGTGTCAATAATCGTAAGTGTTTTCATTTTTATCCTTTGCGTAATTTTATGAAATTTAGGCAAAAAATAGGCTGATTTATAAAAATTTTTGATATTATGGCGGACATTACAAATAAAAAATCACAAAAATAAAAAGCTTTGAGGTCATGAAAAAAATAGTTTTTTTACGTATCAATCCAAACGCAGTCGGTGGTGCCGAACGCTATTTAAGAAGGCTTACTAAAGCCCTAAAAGACGTAGGCATAGATACATCTATACGCTCATATCTAGGAGAGGCTAGGATCTCGTCATGGAAAAAGGCTTTGAGATTTAACGCACAGGTAAAACGCCAGAAACAAAGCGATGAGGTATATTTTAGCTTGGAGCGAGTGAGCTGCGCAGATATTTATAGAGCAGGGGATGGCGTGCATAAAATTTATCGTGCCACAAAGCCATTTTGGTGGGTTAATCCTCTAAATTTTGTCTATCCATATCTAGAAAAACGTTGCTTTAAAAATTCTAAAAAGATAATCGCAAATTCAAACTACATAAAAGAGCAAATTATTTCAGCTTACGGTATCGATGAGTCAAAAATCGTTACCATTTACAACGGTATAAATTTGCCACAAAAGGTAGAAAAGGGAGAAGCAAAACTTAGCGTATGCGAAGAATTTGGACTCGATTACAATTTACCAATTGTGCTTTTTGTCGGAAATGGCTTTAAAAGAAAAGGAGCAAAGGACTTTTTACTTCTTGTCTCAAAGCTAAAAACGCCAGTAAATGCGCTAATAGTAGGCAAAGATAAAAATTTAAATTCATATAAGAAGCTAGCAAAAAAGCTAAAGATAAATGCATTTTTTACAGGTGAGCAAAAAATGACTGCAAAATTTTATGAAGCAAGCGATATTTTTATATTTCCAACACACTATGAACCATTTTCAAATGTCGTTCTAGAGGCGCTTAGTTTTAAAAATATTGTCTTTACAACGGCTCAAAATGGGGCAGCTGAAATTTTAGAAAATCGTTTTATTATGCGTGAACCAAATGATGAAAGTATACTGGAGCTAGTGGAGCAGGTGCTTAATGATAATGACATGATGAGAGAGCTGCAAGAGAAGTCATTTTTACTTTCGCAAAAATTTAGTATAGAAGAAAATGCAAGCAAAACTCTTGAAATCATAAACGAAGTGCTAAATTTGGAGCAAAAGTGAGAGTGTTTATAGAGCTTCCAACTTGGCTTGGAGATGCTGTGATGGCGAGTGCAGCGATAGAAAATTTAAGTAAAAATGCTAAAAATATTGTATTTTTTGGCTCTTATGTGGCCTGTGAGCTTTACAAATCACATCCAAAGTGTGAAAAAGTAGTCATTGACGATAGTAAAAAGCAAAACTCAAGATATTTAAGTCTTATAAAAACGGCTAGCAAGCTTGGAAAATTTGATATTGCTATTAGCCTTAGAAGCTCATTTGCTAGTAAATTTTTGCTATTTTTTCTAAAAGCAACGCAAAAATTTTGTTTTAAAAAGAGTAGCGAGAGCTTGCATCAGGTGCAAAAATATCTAAATTTCATAAAGCAAAGCCTAAATTTAAAAGAAATTTCAAATGAACTAAAAATTTATTATGAAGCTAAAAAAAGCGAGCAAAAGCTCCTCGTGCTAAATCCAGGTGCTAGCTACGGAAGTGCCAAAAGGTGGTATCCGCACTATTTTGCAGAGGTTGCATTGCACTTTAAATATGAATTTGATGTAAAGATTACTGGCTCAAAAGCCGAGCTTGAAATTTGCAATAAAATCGAGCAAATACTCTTACAAAATGGCATGAAATGTGAAAATTTGGCTGGAAAAACGAGCATAAAAGAGCTTTGCGAGGTCATAGGCTCTATAAAAAATGGTATCTTTTTGACAAATGATAGTGGCCCTATGCATATCGCAGCTGCTTATAAAGTGCCACTTGTGGCTCTTTTTGGACCGACTAAATTTAAAGAGACTAGCCCATGGCAAGACGAAAGTGCAAAGATAGTGCATTTAAATTTAGAGTGTATGCCATGTATGAAGCGAGTGTGTCCTATAAAAACACATGCCTGTATGAAGGAGCTTACGCCAAAAATAGTTATTGCTGAAATAGAGCTGCTAAGAAAAAAATTAAATTTTTGAAATTCTAAACATAATTAAATATATACATACATAATTAAAAAAAATTTTAGTTTTTATTTGATTACATTTTTACTAAACATTTGACATTGGTTATCAATATAGCTATAATCACGCAAAAATTTTTACTAAGAAGGTATTATGGAGCTAATTAAACATCACATTGATCATGTAATTATTGCGATTTTAGGCATTATGAGTTTTTTTGTACTTTGGTATACGATTGAGCGTATCATTTTTTATTCGCGCGTTGATATAAAAGGCTATAAAAGTATAGAATCGCTTGAAGAAGCACTAACCAAAAATTTAACCACACTTTATATTATCTATTCAAATGCACCATATGTAGGACTTCTTGGTACAGTTGCTGGAATTATGATCACATTTTATGATATGGGTATGGCAGGTGGAATCGATACTAAAAGCATAATGGTCGGCCTCTCTCTTGCGCTAAAAGCAACTGCTTTTGGACTACTTGTAGCGATACCAACGTTGATGATTTACAATGGTTTTGTTAGGAAAGTAGATGTAATGCTAAATAGATACAAGGCTGAAAATGCGTCTAAATAAAAAAGATGGGTTAAATATTGTCCCATTTATTGATATTATGCTTGTTTTGCTTGCTATCGTGCTTAGTATTTCGACTTTTATTGCTCAAGGTAAGATAGCTATTGACCTTCCAAGTGCAAACAGTGCTGAGCAAAGTAAAGAGGACGATAAAAAGGTAAGCGTAGTAATTGATAAGGATAATAAATTTTTTATAGATGATGTAGAAATTTCTGAGAACGAACTCAAAGATAAGCTAAATGCGGTTGATATAAAGACATTGATCGAACTAAAAAGCGATAAAAATTCGAAATTTGATAGCTTTGTCAAAGTAATTGATATATTAAAAGAGAAGGGCCACGAAAATTTTGCAATCCAAACAATCTCTGAATAAAATTTCAAATTACAGCGGCTTAGCTGTTTCGCTTATAGTGCATGGAGCAGCAGTATATTTTTTGCTTTCACATGATTTTGATGAGATAAAAATAGGTGAGCAAAAACCGATAAAAATAGCTCTTAATTCATTTACTCCAGTGCCACAAGTCTCAGCACCTCAAATGGCAGAGCAAATGCTTATCCCAGAGCCAACTCCACCAGCTCCACCGCCACCACCAGAGCCTCCAAAACCTGAGCCAAAGCCAGAACCAAAACCTGAACCTAAAAAAGTGGAGAAACCAAAGCGTGAAATAAAAAAGGTAGAGCCTAAAAAAGAGAAAAAAATAGAGCCCAAGCCTGAACCGGTAATTGCTCAGCCAGTGCAGCCTATTGTACCGCCAGCTAGTGTAAATACAAATTTGCCAGCCAATAACAAGTCTATCGCTGCAGCTCCAGTCCAAAATGTAACACCTGAGCTAAATTTATCAAATTCGCAAGGTGATGAAGATTTTACGAAGGTTATAATTGCAGTTAAGAGGCATAAAAGTTACCCAAATAATGCAAGGCGTATGAAGCATCAAGGTATTGTAGAAGTTAGGTTTTTACTTAAGCAAGACGGCAGCATAGATGAACTTAAAGTTAGTAAAAGCTCTGGTTTTGAGTCGCTTGATAATGGCGCTTTAGAAAATATTCAAAGAGCAAGTTCTGAGTTTCCAAAGCCTAAACAAGATCGTTATCTGCGCTTTCCTATTTCATATACACTAAAATAAATTACAAGCTTATTTAAGCTTGTAATTTATTATCTGTTATGTAGAATTTCTTTTATATTTCAAGTCAAAATAGAAAAACATAACTTATTTTATTTAAAAAAGTGTGTATTTTAAACTTGCTTTAAATATTAAACATGTATAATCTGACTTTATTTAACGAGTGGTTGGATAGCTCAGTCGGTAGAGCAGTAGACTGAAAATCTGCGTGTCGGCAGTTCGATTCTGCCTCTAACCACCATTTCTTTACTAATCCCTATTTTATCGATATTTCGAAGCTTTAAGGTTTGGCCGGGTGCCATCTTGGGTGCCATTTATTAGTCCATTTTCTACTTAGAAAAAATCAATACCCAGCGAAACAGATGATAAAAAATAAAATTTTTAAAAATATTTTTTGTTAAAATCAAACATTTCAAAAAGCTTAACATTTTCAATAATGTTTTTCTAGTCTAGTTATAGCAAATGCCAAATTATTACACAGGTCCTAACTTTTTATTTTGATGCATAGAGAATACAGTAAAAAAAATAAAAACTTTTTTGCATGGGCGAGGATACTTTTTGTCTGACATGCAGACAAAAACCTCGTTAGGGGTTGCCCCTAAAACCCCATTTAGGCATTTAAATTTTAGCGTTAAGATATTATTTTTTATTATTTTATAAAAAAATTTAATACTACTGGAATAAGATACTAATGTATTATAAAGATTGAATCTTGGAGTAATATTACTTATGTGGTTATTTGTGTGCAAAATGGTCTTGCAAATAAAATGCAAGACCATTATAGGAAATCAATTTCGGCAGTTTTCTGAGAAATTTTGTTTTCTGTCTTTTGTGATATTTGATATTGTGACTGAGATTTTTGATTATATTGATTTATTATGTTTCGGCGTCTTGCGACAATTTCATCAATGCCTCGCTCTGTTTTTGCATGGAGGCTCTTAAGTCCTGCAACTCGTATTCGAATGTTTTTAATTCCTGAGATAATGGACTCAACTTGTTTGACAATACATTGCACACCTGTAATAATTGACATAAAAGTTCCATTTTCTCGCTCTCTTGTCTCTCTTTTTCTTCTAACTCTATTAATAATGTTTGCTCTAATAGTGTCATTATCTATCCTTTTATTAAAAATTGTGATTTTATTTTTTAGTTGTCGCCATTTATATATTTTTCTATATAACGCTTCATCCCTTTGTTCTCTTTTTCTAAAGACGATATCTCTATTTTTGTTTTTATCAACCATGTTGTTATAACTATTATTATCACCAATAGTATCAGTGATATGATCTTGAAAGCCTTTGTTTTGTTTAGGTTCTCTTTCAGCTTGACTTTTAAGCCATCGATCTCTTTTTTGAACTTGTTTAATACAAGCTGATTTGAGTCTATCAAGCTCTTTTTCTCGCTTTGATACGACTCTTGCATCATTTTCATTTCTTGATAAATCTCTTGTATCTTTAAATTCTGCTGCTCTTGCATCTGCTTTACTTCTGAGTTGCTCCATTGCCTCAATGCTTGTAAATTTTTCATTAAACATATCTCCTTTAAATCTTCTTGCCTTCTTTGAATTTGGAAGCTTTACACTAACATAGTCTCCTCCAACCCTAGTTATTTCTATATTGCTGTCGTTAAATGCTTTTAATATGTCGCTCCTGCAAGTAAATTCTTGATTTATGAACTTATCTATTAATATTCTTTCAAGCTCAATATAGTCTTTGATTAGGCTAAGCTCTTTTCTTTGGCCTTGAAGTATATGGCTCTTAGCTGGGTCTTTTGGGTCTGAGAAGTTATATCTTAAATTTGTATAGTTTTGCCAACTGTCTATTAATGGCATATCTGCTTTATGATAATACGGATTAAATGCTAGACCACTTTTCAAGTCTATTTTTGGAATAACAAAATTTAGTTCCAGCCTTCCTTTGTCTATATGCTCAACCCAAAGAATGTTGAATCTTTCTTTGTACATACCAAACAGTATTCTTTCAAATTCGCGTATTAACTCTTTTTTTATATTTTTATCAATATTGTCTTCTTCAAACGACAAACATCCAATACAAGTTTTTTGTCTATTCTCAATATTATTTATAATCTGTCTAGTAACATGCTCATTTCCTTTTATGACATAGGCTGTTTTATCGGCAACTCTACTGTTTAGTAGATAGTCTATGCCTGATTCACCACCACCGCTATTGGTTTTAAAAAACTTAATAAGCATGCTACTTAGTCTTGCTTAACAATCCATTCAGGTCATTATCAATAGATATTATGTGTTTTAAGACAATTTGATCTATGCTTTTGTTTAAATTAACATACCTTGCAATCTGATTTAAATTGTTGCCTATCTTTGATATTTTTACCATCATAGCTCTATCAAATTTATGAATGGGCGGCTTAGAACTAGATACGGCATTTCTTATATAGCTAGAGACAGTAATGCCAGCCATTGCAGCATTTAACTCAATATTGTTCTTTTGGTCTTCACTGAAACGTACTGATATCTTACAGGTATGGTTTGGTTGTCTCATAACACTATCTCTTTACCTCAATAGCGTGGTACTCAAACCATTCATCTAGCTTGGTTCTATCGTATCTTATGATCTTATTTATTTTAGAAAACGGTATTAAGCCTCTCATACGATATTTTGCTTGAGTATTTATGCTTATTCCATACTCTTGTACAACATCCTTCGGCGTTAGCCAACGATTTTGTTTTATAGGATTATTCATATGATATCCTTGTTATTTTTTTCGGACATCATAGTAAAAATCAAAAATTTAAAAGCACAAAGAATGGCCAAATTGTTTCAAATTTTTGCGCTTTTATCAGACTTTGATTAAAATATTTTTCTCAAACTCTAAGTTATTTTCCTCAAAAGTGTAATCTATTGCATTATTTAAAGCTACTATATATGTATTTCGTTTAATTTCTTGAGATATTTTTAAATTTCTAAATTCTGATATTTGCTTAAGTATTCCGTTTATAATTGTTATATATTTCTCATAATTTTTAGAAAAGCAATCTTTGTATTTTTCATCGTGATCACCAAATGGAAAATTTTGCTTCCTCAGTATATCAACTGCATCAAAGAAATCTTTAAAATATTGATTCTTGGAATATAGGATGCTGTTAAGCTTTGTTACTATATACAAAAACGTGTGCCATGCCAATTCTTTAATAAAAATATCTTGATTTGTAAGATATGGGGATAATTTCAATACTTCAATGTCTCCACCAAACATACCCTTAACTTTTTCCATGTTTTCTACTGTTTGGCGAGGATCAATAGTGCAGTAAGAATCATCCTCTTCAAAGTATATAAACTGTGCTGAACCAAGGTCGTCTAATTTGTCTTTATCAACTTTTTCTACGACTATAAAATTTTTAAAAATATCCATTATTTGAAGTTGTGCATTGTTAATAACTTCATATACATAAAAAGCACTTATAAAAAATTTTTCGTTAATAAAAAATTCGGATATATGTAGTATTAAGTTTGATGTTAACTGTGAAAAAGCATTCTCAGGATCATAGGTAAAATTTATAATATCATCAAAATTCATAATCTTCCTTTATGCTCTCTAATAGCTCAAGTGCCTTGTAGCTATTTATATAAGTATCGTAAGTTACGTAATTTTTATATGTAACACCATCTCTTTTGTGAGTTAAATGATCTTTAATAATATCACTATTTGCGCCAAGCTCTTCGAGTGCCGAACCGCTTATATGCCTAGTACCATGCAGTTTAAAATCATCAAAACCTACAAATTTATCTAGTCTCATCTTTTGTCTATCAGTATTTTTAATAGTTTTGCCCGTTTTTGGGCTTGCAAATACTAGACTTCTTCTATCTGCAGGTATTTGCATTATGGCCTCTTTTACAAGAAAAGGAAGCGGCTTTTTATAGTCGTTTCCATTTTTAGTATCTATTAAATAATATACGTCATTTTCTAGATCGACATTTTCCCATTTTAGGCTGGCTACTTCTCCTTTTCGTCTACCATACAAACAAAACAAGAAAAATCCTCTCCAAAACGGATCGTCTTTATAGAGCTCCAAAATAGCCGTTTTTAGCTTATAAAATTTACCAACAGCATCTTTTACTATTGTTTTTCTGGTCGTTTTAGCTATTTTAGTTAGCAGAGCGCAAGGATTTACCGCTATCAGCTGATTGCGAAGCGCTATGTCAAACATCTCTCCTAAAATTCGCCTTGTATTATCATATGCTGTGCGCTTTGATAATACCTGCACTTTTCCTATTGTTTTATTAAATTTTCCATCGTGCATTAGATTATGGATAAGATTGTCTATTTGGGCTGCTATAACGTCTACTACGATCTCTTTGCCGATACTGTCTTGTAAATAGGTCTCATAAAAAGCGATGTCGCTAGCGACGGACTTTTTGTTGATATCTTTTTTGCCTTTCCACAGCTCAAACAAATCATTAACCTTGGTAGTATCTTTAAATTTCAGCCCCTTTAACTGCTTACTTACGCCATCTAACCACTTTACAAGCTCTTTTTTGGCTTCATTTTTATACTCTCTCTTGCTCCATCCACTACGAGTATCTAGCGTAAGCACTTTTGTAAAATACTTGCTTCCTATAACTTTTCTTAATAAAAAGACATTTGGCTTTAGTTTGTTGATAAAAAGCCCAGTATCTACTTTTTCATAATCACTCTTTACTATAGCCATCTCTCACCCCATAAAACCAAACGGCAAAGCAAACATATCTTCATCTAGCTTCATAGCCGTATCTCCAGCATAAAAAACTATGCCTTTATCAAATTTACTTTGTAAATTTTCTTTTAAGTGGTAGATATGTTTAAAGTCATCTTTGCTGATAGTTTTTGAGGATTTGACCTCTACCGCTATGACTTTACCGGATATCTCAAGTATAAAATCAATCTCTTTTTGATCACTCGTTCTATAGTAGTATATATTTGCTCGTTTTTTACTACTGGTATTTGCTTTTAGAAGTTCGTCAAATACAAATGTTTCATATATTGCGCCTTTGTATGGCGAGCTAGCAAGCTCATTTGGTGATGAAATTTGTAGCAGATGCGATAGTACTCCGGTGTCAGTAGCAAAAATTTTAGGAGTTTTTATAAGTCTTTTTAGGGCATTGTTAAAATACGGTTGCAGCTTTTGAATCTGATAGGTATGCTCTAGTACGCTAAAATAGCTATCAAACGTCTTATTATCAAGCCCAGACTCCAAGCATAGCTCATTTTTGTTAAAGATGTTGCCGCTTCTTAGCATACATAGGCGGTACATAGTGATAAATTTATCCATATTTCTTATGTTGCCTATCTCTTTGGCATCTGATTCTATATATGTTCTTATATATGAGCTAAACCATAGATATTTTGATTTTTCAGAAGCGATCTTCATGATCTCTGGATAGCCGCCATTTATGATCTTCTCAGATAAGCCGTCGTTGTCGTATTTTCTAAATGCTAGATGGCCTATATCGCTACTTAAAATATCTATCAGATTTTCATCACTATGGCTTAGCTCTTTTTGAGAAAGCGGATATAGTTCCACTATGCCTATCCTACCAGCAAGTGAGTCTGATATATCTTTAAAGCCTTTTAAATTTGCAGAGCCAGTTAGTATAAACTGACCGTTTGTTCTGTTTTTATCTACGAATTCCTTAATGGCAACAAGTAGTATCGGTACTCTTTGTATCTCATCTATTATTATCGGCTTATCGCAATGCTCTATAAAGCCTTTTGGATCGTTTCTTGCGGATTCATATATGTTTATATCGTCAAGCGTTACGTAGTTTGGTATCTCTAAATTTAAAGCAAGGGTTGATTTGCCAACCTGCCTAGCTCCGCTTATCAAAAGCACAGGAAAGCTTTTCATATACTCTTTTATTTCGTCGCTTATGGCTCGTTTGATGTACATAGTATTTTATCCTTAAATATTTAGGAGTATAATACTATAATATATATAAATTTACAAGGATGGTTTGCTTAAGTTCGTCGCATTGTTTAAAAAATCAATCCTCTTCTAAAATTTCGCAAAGCAGCCATCCAAACGGCTGTTTATTTATAAGCCATATAGTGGTTTCCTCATCTCCAAAAGATGGTTTTTGCCCTTTACCCTTCATTATTTTTATCTTCCTCACGCCATCTACAGTAACAGCCCTCGCGCTGCTATGTTTACCAACTCTCAATAAAAATTGATTGTCTGCGAGTTTTAAATTTTCATATTTTTCAATAAATTTATCAGATAGTGCCTCGCGTGTAAATTCATCTGTCTCGTAGTCAAATTGCGAAGTAAATATCGGCATATAGTGAGAGTTGCAGGCTTTTATTAGCTCGTCAATGCCAAATTTATTGTTTTTTATCGTAAACGTTGTTTTAAATTCGCTTTTTGAGTTTATCACCTCGTATCTTACTGGTATGCCTTGACTACCATTTTGTCCTCTTGGCTCTCTGTTTCTTTTTATATTTATAGCAACTGAAGCAAAAGTATGCGACTCTACCACTTCGCTATCAGATACTAAAAAATCACTAAAATGCTCTTTTGTATCATAGCTTCTACTCTTTTTAAAGAGCATTTCGCCAAAGGCTGTCGCTATTGCACCCTTTAAAGAGCTTCCAGGAATAATGGCTTTTTTTAAATTTGGAGAGATAAGTGTCTTTTCAATAACCAGTTGGTTTATGACTTTTTTACCACCACCCTCTCTTTGAACAACTTTTCCTATTTTTTCGTTATAGTCTTCTGTGATATTTTTTAGCGCCTGTACTTTGTAGTAAGATATTTTTTTGGCCAGAGAACTCTTCTCTTTTATAAATTTTTGCAACTTAAGTATACCCACATCCGTAGCATCTGAGGATATTTTATTAAATTCTTCTTTAGACTTATCATCAAGCCCTTTAACAAATTCAAATTCATCAAAAACATACATATAGTATTTATCGTCGGCGCCTTTGTCTATGACATAGTTCATCGGCTCGTAAGCCTCTCCAGTACCTATATGTATCGGGCTTATGGGCGTTAGTTTTATTTTGTAGGTTTTAGTTTCATTACGCATTTTTTATCTCCGTAGCTATTAGTATGCTATATCCTTGGTGTACCGTGTTCGCATTTGCGGAGTGTCCTCTTATAGCTTTTCCTAGATATTCTTTCTCGCAAATTTCATCATATACTACCACGCTACTGCTATCAGCCATTATAATAGGACTTTTAAAAGGATTCGTGTTTGCAAGCCCTCCGCCATGTTTGCCAAACCTAGTAAATGGCTCATAGAAAAACTCTTTTAAATTTTCATCATCTATCACAGTAGGGCTAAGCGTCATAAAGGCATTTGAGCTTTTTTTGATAGCTACTTTTTCAAACGCGCCATACTCAAACGCTCCTTTTCCTATGCTAGCTCTCTTGCCGTAGCCGCTTTTAGACACAACCTCAAGCGCTTTTTCTAGCTCATCAAGTTTAAATTTATCATCTAGCAAAAAGTAGATATCTTGTCTGCTAAATTTCATCTCCACTAAAGCATAAGGCGCAAATTTACCGCTCTCATCAGTCGTAAACGTATGGTAGTTTATGGAGTTTTTGATCGTTGCATTCTTTGTTAGCTCATAGCCAATCTCACCACTTGTCTTAGCGTTTTTGAAATTTCCGCTTTGCAGATCCTCCATGCTAAGCCAAATTTTCTTTCTATTTTCTTTTTTTAGCTCCAAATTTTCGCCCAAAAGGTGACTTGGCATGCTAGGCTTTGGCAAATATCCACTAGCAAAACCATCAGAGACTATCAAAAACGGCTTTTTGTCATAGTCGCTTAATAGCTCGTTTAGTCTATCTTCTCCAAGTGCGTATCTGATCGCCCAGCAAATTTGCCCAAACAAGGTATCACCTTTTAACGGTGTAGTAAAATTTGACCTAGGTGTTATGGTAGTTTTATAAAGTGTCATTATTCCCACCTTAAATTTGTAAATTCAACCCTTCCGTAACCTCTTGAGCCGCTACCGCCTAGATAGTCGTTTTGTATTAGCTTAAGTCCGCTCTCAACCATCTCTTTTAGCTCGTTTTCGTTGTCATTATAAGGCTCTTTTTCATCAAAAACTTTTAGTCTAATAACAAGGTCAAATTTCACTCCAGCTGGCACACGCTCAATCTGGCGAGGATGCTCGGCAGTTCCACTTTCTCTGTTGATCACGTTTTCATATTTTGCTTCGCTTAGTTTTAGCCCTTCACTCTCGCTAGACAACAAACAATCCCCAACGCTTATCCTAGTAATGCCAAATTTATTCTCTTTATCGCCAAAAATTTTTAGTAAATTTTGTGCCGCTTTTTTATCTGGCTCTGGTACTTTTTCTAAAATTTTAGAGTTAAATACTTCTCCTTCACCATATCCAACCAGCCTATTATTCCATTCTAGCAAGCTTCTCATTTTACCTTTTAGCGAGCTTCCAGGGATGTAAGGCTTACTTGTGTTTATATCTTTTATCACCTGCGAGTCTATGCCACCTATCTTCATAGTATCATCGCCGCCACCTATATGAAGTCCGCTTAAAAGCTCTATTTGTCCCTTTAAAGTTAAAATTTTCATATTCTCTCCTTATTTTTTAGCAAAGCCTATAACGGCCTCAAAAAAGAGTTTAAATACCCTTAGATCATCTTTTGTCTTTACCTGAGCTACACATTTATTTATCATCTCGACAAATTCATCACTTGAGTATTTTCTTGACTTAGAGTAAGCCGCTTTTGAATTTAGCATCTTTACAAATGGCAAAACTTCGCCAAAGTCCTCGCTATTTGACTTTTGCTCTAGCTCGATTATGTAGTCATAAAATGCTCTTATCTGAGTAGCTTTTGTTCTAGCAGAGACTAGATCAGCGACGCTCTTTGCTGTTTCGTCAAACAAATTTGGATTTTTCTTGTAGTCCAAAACTATCGGCGGTAAAAAGTCAGCTTGCGGTTTATTACCGGCATTATAGTTGCCGCCGGCACTTCTATATCCATTCATCGTTCTCTCCTTTTATATATGTATTCACAAATAGCCATTTTGCTCTCCTTTGGATTGTTTTCTATCACATTGTTTAGCATAAGAAGTAGCTCATTCATCTCGCCGCCACCTTGCATATTTCGAGTAAAGCTATAGCTTAGCTTTGATTTCCACATCGTATTTTTTACGTCTTCGCATACCTTTTTGCTCATCTCGCAAAGCTCGAGCAACCTATACAAAAACGCCGTATTGTCTATATTAAATTTTTCAAATTCACTTAAAATTTTACTTCTGACGCTCAAATAGCTATCCCACTTAGCAGTCTCTCCAAAGATACTAATCGCATCTTTTCCACTCATCTCTTTTGAGCTCTCCAGCCACTTTTCGCTAGTTTGCGCTAGAAAGCTTATCGGCGTGGACGGTTTTGCTAAAACAATACCAAAAGAGATACTTAGATCCTTTGTCTTTATAAATTTTATAAACTCTTGCCTTACAAAAACGGCAAGCTCTATCATCTGGTCATAGCTACCAACTATCAGCAGATCATCTCCTCCCGCAAAGACCGTGTAGCTATTTTCAAATTTCTCTTTCATCTTTCTTGGCACATATAAAGAGAAAAAGTTATTTATCCCCTTTGAAAATGTGTCAAAATTTGCAAAGCTTTGCGTAACATCGCTATATTTTATGAAATTCCCCATATTATCCACGTCGGCTTTTATCACAGCGATCGCATTATCTCCGCGTGATTTTTTAGCCAGATCTTCAAAATCCACTATGCTGCCCGCATTTTTAGCGACGTATGATCTTATATTTTCACTTATCTCAAGATCCACATCCATAAAGTCTATGCCTATATCTTTGCTATTTATCTTCTTACTATCGCCAGCTAGCTTTTCGCCAAGACGTACAAAGGCGGCACAAATTTCGCATTTATCTTTGTCGTGAGCTATCTTTCTTATATTGCAGATCCTGCAAAGAGTTTGATTTGTTATGCCCTTGTCGTATGAAAGCACCGGTTCTTGCTCTTTTAAATTTAACTTTTTAAATTTCTCTAGCTCCACAGCCTTGCTGATCTTATCCCTTAGCTCTTTATATCGCTTAGGCTCCGTAAAGTCAGCCCTTTCGCACTCCACGCAAGATAGGCTAACACCGCTAACGCCAAAGAAATTTTTTATAAAATAAGCATTTATAACGCCTTTTATCTCTTTAAAAACAGCTTCATCAAATTTAGGGGATAGTATCTCAAATTTACCAGCCGTGCATGATAAGATACATTTTTCATCTATGCCCAGTTTTTGGCAGATAAATTTAGCCAAGACCATCATGAAAAGCTCGCAGAATGCAGACTTTGCCCTCAGAACCTTAGCCGCATTTTTTGAGCCTAGGTTGTCAAATATAAATTTTTGTATCCCGTAAAAATCCCCGCCTATTAAAAACATCCTATCTTGCAATATTTCATCTATGCTCTTGTATCCTTGCTCCAAAGAGACAAACTCATCATTAAAATAACTGCTAAATTTGCTCATTCATATCCTCCGTTTCTATTTTCCCTAGTCCAAAAACAGTCTGCTTGCCTACGCCTATTATCTCACCTAGCTGTAGTAGCTCCATACACTCTTTACTAACGCCTCTTATCTCCAAAGACCCCACCAAGCCGCCAAAATTCATAGTAGTGTTTTGTCTATTGCTACGCCTAGTTAGCTCCACGTATTTTAGGTCTTTTTTAGTTATCTCGCCCTTTATCTCGCATGCTAGCGCCTCATGATCTTGTCCAAAGAGGCTAAGCCTTCTTTGGTAGATGGAGTTTAGTATATCTCTTAGACTTATATTGTCATTTTTTAAAAAAACATTATCTTTTTTTATCCTAAGCGGAGTTATAAATTTGACCCTGACATCGCCTCCGTCACCATCAAAGCTAAATTCTCTCACGTACTCTTTAGGTAGGCTTATTTTATCCTCCGCCAAGCACGTCTCGCCGTTTACAAACATATCAAATTTCTCGTAACTAAGCCTATCTTTGCCAAGGCCATATTTCTTTAGCATCATATATGCCGCAGAGGCGATATATGGTAGTTTTTCACACGCACTTTCTAGCAAAACTATGCCAAAGTCATACTCTTTAGCCCCTAGCTCAAAGTCCAGCCTATATCTATGGTAGCTATTTTTCTTTTCATAAAAGTCGTAGTATAAACAGCTCTCATTTGCAAAGCACTCGTCGCACTTATGGGCGTGATTTATACAGCTTACGCTTTTTAGCGCATATCCAAAGGCTCCTCGCACCTGCGAGCCGATAAAAAATGGCGGCTTTTGTGACGGCTCAAATTTCACTCTAAGCTCGGCATACCTCATCTAAACTCCCTAAATTTAACATGCTCAAAAATAGAGTTTTTTACAACCTTATCACCCACCGTACTTTCTTTTATAGTTCTTTTTGTTGTGGCGTAAATAGTTTTTATGCCATTTTTTTTACAAAAATTCACAATGCTATACGTAGCACCAAAGTCGCCTTGTACTAATGCTACATCGCCTATTTTTGCATTTGTTTTTATAAAATTTTTAAACTCAGCTATAAATTTACCCAAATTTGATAGTTCAGGAGGTATGTTTGACCATTTGTCTTGTAGTGCTTTAGGCATTTTTATAAAATCGCTTACGCCAAGGCTCTTTCTTGCATCATCTATTTGAGTTGTCGTTAGCTCGTGAGAAAAGATCAAGATCATATTAGTTTTATTATTCACTTTAGCGCTCGATTTTTTAGTTGTCCTATTATATATTATTTTGAAACAAATGTTTATGATTTTTAGTTTTTTGTTTAACAACTATTATTTTTTCTCTTTTTTATACATTTTTTTATACAAAGTTTTTTATCTTTTTGGTTAGAATTAAACAATTCAATAAAAATTAAAAAGGAGTACAAAATGGCAAAAATACTAATCAGCTCAATAGGCACAGGAAACAAAAACAAAGGTTACAGTGTAGCAAACTATGAGATTGATAAAAAAGTTTATGAAGGTGAAAAATTTATTGCCAAAGCTTTGTGCGAACATCTCAAAATTGACAAGCTATTTCTAGTAGGAACTCAAAAGTCCATTTGGGAAGCAGTATTTGAAGAATTTGGAGGGGATGAACAGATCATTTTAGACATTTATGAAGCCAAAGAAAACAATAATCTAGATAAATTTATTCCACAAATAGAAACTGCAATAGACAAAAAACTAGGCACAAATGGCTCAAAATGCTTCATAATAGAGTATGGAAAAGATGAGACCGAACTATGGGGGAATTTTGATAAATTTCTACAAATATCTACAAATTTAGAACCAAACGACGAGATACACCTAGACATCACACACTCTTTTCGATCGCTTTCATTAATGAGTTTTACAATGAGTGAGTTTATCTCAAACACTTCAGGCAAAGAGCTAAATATACAAGGCGTATATTATGGTATGCTTGAGTACTCTGGCGAAAACAACGGCATAACACCTATTGTAAATTTAGCTATGTTTTTTAAGCTTCTTAGATGGTCAAAGGCCATAAGAGAGCTTAAGACATATGGAAACGCAAAAGAGGTACTCACGCTTTTAAAACAAGACGAGGGTAAAAAAGCCAATAGATTTGAAAATTTTACAAATGCGCTTAATATGTCCGATATAATGAGCCTAAAGAGTGCAACCTCAAATTTAAAAACTGAAATTTCGTTTTTTAAAGAGAGCAAAAACAAAATTTACAATCTTATCAGTGACGACTTAGAGAAATTTATAAAAATGCTAGATGTAGATTCTCTTTCACTACTTCAATACCGCATGGCTAGGTGGTACTGCGAAAATCAAAATCACGCTCTAAGCTACGTTATGCTAAGTGAAGCCGTCATAAGCGCAGTAGCTGAAGACCATAAACTAGACGCCAAAGATCAGGACGAGAGACAAGAGGCTAAAAATATACTAAACAAAAGAAGAGAATCTTTTAAAAAATCTCACGCCAAAGACGATTTGATAGAGACTTATTATAGAATTGCCAATATACGCAACTACGTAGCCCATGCATTAGACAAAGATGGCAGACATACAAATATTGACGTAAAACAAGCAGTCGATAATCTACCACTTTATATAGAAAAACTCAGACCTCTATTTAAAGGTAAAAACTAAAATGTTTAACAAGAGCTTAGAGCAGATTTTTACAAAAAGTGCTTTAAGCTCCGCATTTGACGAAATTTCTGCAAATTCTTTGGGTTTAGACGAGATCTCATATGCAGATTTTAAGAAAAATTTTAGCCAAAACGCAGCTCATCTCATACATTCATTGATAAATGGCACCTATGCGCTAGAGCCACTAAAAAAGATAACCATTCCCAAGGAAAACCACAACGGTGTAAGACCCATAGGCATATCCTCTATAAAAGACAAACTAATTCAAAGGGTTTTATACTCAGAGCTTAGTCCATACTTCGACGAGACATTTTTATCAAATTCCTACGCCTACCGCCCGCACAAATCCACCTACAAAGCCATAAACAGAGCCAGTAGCTTCATAAACGAAAATGACTGTTGGATACTAAAAGCCGACGTAAAAGACTTTTTCGAGTCGATAGACCACTCAAAGCTACTACAAATTTTGCAAAAACATATAAAAGACACAAAGATCATAAGCCTTATCTCTCTCTTTTTAAAAACCGGCGGATTTTTAAAGCGCGACTTCAAAGAGCACAAAGTAGGTGTAAACCAAGGCGATATCCTATCTCCTATGCTATCAAACATCTATCTTGATTTGATGGATAGATTTATAAACAAGACTACGGATAAATTTGTCAGATACGCAGATGACTTTATCGTATGTTTTGCAGAAAAAGACGAAGCTTTAGAATTTGAGAAAAAGCTAGATGACTTTTTAAAACTGCTAAATTTATCTCTCAACAAAGAAAAAACAAAAGTCGTAAACATAAACGACGGTTTTGTCTTCTTAGGCGTTCATTTCTTTGGTAAAAACCGCTGTGTAGATAACGACAAAATTCAAAAGATTATCTCAAATTTACACTCCGCAAGCAAAGAAAAGTCAAATTTCATAGACTATATCGATGAGATAAACGTTATCTTGCTTACGCTTAAAAACTACTATCTAAAGATCATACTGCCAAACTCACCGCAGATAATGCAGATAAAAGAGCATCTTATAGACTCTTTAGCCCAAAAGATCGCCCTATACAAACGAAACAAAAGTATAAATTCAAAAAAAGAGTTCACCCTCTATCTTGAAAAGATCGACTTTGGAGTATTGTTTGGTCAAAACGAGATAAAAGACAAGATAACACTAGCCATAACAAAAGGCTATGACAAATACCTATCTCAAAAAAGCTACGAAAACGAGCCCCGCAAGATAAACCAAAAGAGAAATTTCTACGCCACCAAGATCGCCTCGGATTCTACGCTTCATATCAACCAAATAGGTGTCTATCTAGGCCTTAGCAAAAATAAATTTACCATAAAGCAATACGGCAAAATTTATAAAGAATTTCCCATCTCTAAAATTTCCCGCATCATCGTTGATAGCGAGCATATCTCACTATCTTCTGCAGTGATATGGCGCTGCGCAAGAGAAAAGATCCACATCGATTTCATAGACAAGCACTACGTCCCATACGCTACCTTACTAGCCTACAATAGCACCTCTACACAGACAGCACACAAACAAGCCATGCTCCTCAACACACCAGCCCAGCTATATCTCGCCACCTCTTTTGTCGAGGCAAAGATAAGAAACCAAACCAACTATCTAAAATACCTAAATAAATACCATAAATTTCTAACTCCAAACATCCTAAAACTAGAAAACATCCTTGTAAGAAAGCTAAAATATGTCAAAAACACAAACGAGCTCATGGGATTTGAGGGCTCGGCTACTGCCATTTACTGGGACGGCATAAAGAGCATATTACCGCTAGAATTTGAAAAGCGCATAACATTTGGTGCCAAAGATATCGTAAATTCCTCACTAAATTACGCCTACGCCATACTTTACTCCAAGGTTCAAGAGTGCCTATATCTAGCAGGCCTTAGCCTACATATCTCATTTTTACATGCGCTTGACAGCACAAAGCCGACCCTAGTCTTTGACATGATAGAGCAGTTTAGGACATTTATGGTAGATAGAGTCATAGTCTCGATGCTAAACAAAGATGAGCCCATCTCACTAAACAAAGAAGGGCTTCTCACCGACGCTTCCAAAAAGCTCATAGCCCAAAACATGAAAGAAAAACTCGGCAGCTACACTATGTGGAAAAAGGAGTCATGCAAATGCGAAAACATAATCATGCAAGAGTGCTACGACCTAGCTCGCTTCATAAACGGCGAGAGCAAAAGCTATAGACCTTTTGTAGGGAAATTCTAATGAAATTTGTAATAGCCTATGACATACAAAGCGATAAAAATCGCAAAAAGCTCTCAGACATCCTTGAAGGCATCGGCTACCGCGTAAATTTTAGCGTCTTTGAGTGCGAGCTAAATGAAGCCAAGCTCAAAAAACTGATAAAGTCCGCCAAAGCTTTGCTAAATGTCAAAACAGATAGCTTGAGATTTTATAGACTATGCGAAAACTGCGTGGGAAAAAGCTTTGAGCTATGCGATAAAAAAGGTATCTTTGAGGCGCAAGAGCTCTTTGTCTAACTTATGTAGTTCTTAATTTTCTTTTGGATTTTTGATTTGCGAACTTTTTTAGCTGAAATTTGACCCTTTTTGGCTAAAATCTCGCGAAATAGGTTCGCAAATCTAGTTTTTTCAAAATATCTCTCATACATTTGCGAACTTTTAGTTATACCTAAGTTTAGGATAGCCTATTTTAGGACCTTGCGAAACTTATATACCGCTTAAAGTTCGCAAACCTATAAAATTTGAAATTTTTAAAAGAGATTTGCGAACTTTTTTAAGATGACAAATGCCTAAATTTATGGGTTCTTTCACTTATCATTGTTAATTTTATGGAGTTAGTATTTTTAAATACCTATACATTTGCGAACTTTTTTGAGCTTTTCACGAATTTTAGGTATCTTTAAAGCCAGTTTCTTAAATAATTTTGCTAATTTTTCCTTTGCAAAAATAGTCTTTTAGGCTATTTAAACAAATTTGACCCGACCAAGGGGATTGAAACAAAACAATTTTGAATTTTTGCATATTTTGCTCCTTATTTAAACAAATTTGACCCGACCAAGGGGATTGAAACACTTTATGAATATTGTCTAGTATCCCAGTATTTATAATTTAAACAAATTTGACCCGACCAAGGGGATTGAAACGCTACCGAAATATTCGGTAGTACCAAATTTAGCCTTGGATTTAAACAAATTTGACCCGATTTAGGGGATTGAAACAAGCTATTTGAATAGCTTCCATTTGACTTTGATTAATATTTAAACAAATTTGACCCGATCAAGGGGATTGAAACTAGCTCACTTGATTGAGCACTTAGCTTTTTAATTTGAATTTAAACAAATTTGACCCGATCAAGGGGATTGAAACGAAGTCAAGAAATTTTTTATTGCTTCTTTACCTTCAGCCAATTTAAACAAATTTGACCCGATCTAGGGGATTGAAACTCGTGAACAATTACTGCAGATAAGTATTCAGGTTTATTAGGATTTAAACAAATTTGACCCGATCAAGGGGATTGAAACACTTAAGTAATAAGAAGCGCTTGACCACGAGCGGCTTTGATATTTAAACAAATTTGACCCGATAAAGGGGATTGAAACACTAGTTCAGTTTTGTTCATAATGTATCCTTTTGGATATTTAAACAAATTTGACCCGATAAAGGGGATTGAAACTCATCAGTTTCTCCATCAGTCTCTGAGTACTGAATAGGATTTAAACAAATTTGACCCGATTTAGGGGATTGAAACCCATCACAGCGTAAAAAGCCGTTTGGGATATTTGATTTAAACAAATTTGACCCGATCAAGGGGATTGAAACAGTATTATTAAACTAGTTATTATTGTCGCATGTCCTATGATTTAAACAAATTTGACCCGATCAAGGGGATTGAAACAGTTTTTCTTTTGTTTGTGAATTAAATTTTGGATTTGGATTTAAACAAATTTGACCCGATCTAGGGGATTGAAACTAAAGTAGGTCACACGCTAGTTGTGGGGCGGTCGTATTTAAACAAATTTGACCCAATCAAGGGGATTGAAACATCAGCTTCCAGCCTAGATATATGCGGCAGTAAAAGATTTAAACAAATTTGACCCGATCAAGGGGATTGAAACTCATCATACTGCATCTCTTGAGGCGCATATTGCGCTTGTATTTAAACAAATTTGACCCGATTTAGGGGATTGAAACTAAGAGTAGGCTTTTAAATTTATGATAGCAGTCGCATTTAAACAAATTTGACCCGATCAAGGGGATTGAAACAAGACATCTCCTGCTTTAATTTGAAGCATAGGTAGTATTTAAACAAATTTGACCTGATTAGGGGATTGAAACTTTTTCTCCTCAAACATAACACGCTCCTTGTGCTCGCCCGTTATTTAAACAAATTTGACCCGATTTAGGGGATTAAACTTTATGTAGTGCGTTTTCGGGGCTGTTAAACTCTAGGCTATTTAAACAAATTTGACCCATTCAAGGGGATTGAAACTTATGAGTCTCATCCATGAGAAATACGTCAAAAAATATAATTTAAACAAATTTGACCCGATCAAAAAAAAAGGGGGGGGGGTTGAAACCCATTAGCTCATCATAATCATAAAACTCTGGACTATTTAATTTAAACAAATTTGACCCGATTTAGGGGATTGAAATTTACATTTATATGTAAAATTAAACTACTTTATCTACAAACACTACCATCAACTTTTTCATACTTTTATTTTTTTTGGAAACGCTTTGTCCATATCTATTTTTATAATTGCTGCATATTTACAAAAAAGAGAAACTAATAAAATATAAGAAGAGGAGATATTAATGAAATATAAAGTTGAAAGATACAAACTCATCTGCAAAAACTGCGGAGAGATATACTACTTTGACTACGAAGGATCAGATGTGTTAGGTAGGGACTACTTCGACCAAATAGTAACAGAGTGCTCTAAATGTGGCTCAAGAGTTTTAGAGAAGCGTGATTTAAATTTCATTGACACAGCGAAGATGAAATTTAAAAAGATGTTAAAACCAAAAAACAGCTACTTTACAAGGTGATAAGATGTTACCACTAATAGCAATTTTTACAAGTAGAGCGATAGTAGATATCCTACAAATAGGCGTAATAACTTTTTCAATCACTGTTTCAGCAGCCAAGACCGTAGATGCACTATTGGCAAACAACAAAACAAATAAAAAATAAAGAAAAAAACAACAAGGAGAAAACTATGAAAATTTTAAATCTAGAAACTACATCACCACTATCATGGGAGATGATTAAAGAAATTTTAGAGAATATTATCAATAACACAACATCAAATGTTAATGTCTCTTGCGGTCCAGTTGATGTTAAGGCCGATACTAAAGGGATAAGTAGCATACTGCTTATAGTGGGGCTAGTTGGTCTTGGTTATGTGGCTATTGAAAAATTGAGTGACAAGCTAATAGAAGCTTAATAACTGAAAAGGCAAAAATATGAATGATTTGATAACTGCTTATAACATGGCCGAAGAAGCTTATGAAAGTGCTATAAATATATTAGAAGAGGCTATTGAAAACGAGACAAGTGCTAGTAAAAAGTTGGCTTTATTAGAAAAGGTTACTATATTAACCAAAGCAATTATCAAAATAAACAACGAAAAGATTAGATTATTCGAAGAAAAAGCAATAGAATACAATACTGAACTATTAGAAAGAAATATGAGTAAACTATACGATGATAATTACTTTTTAAATGATGCTTTTGATAATGAGAAAAATAGTCTCTCCGCCGAAATAGACATTCCTAATAAAAAAGCTAAAGTTGAAACATCAGGCACCACCTCTATCGTTATGGCTCTAGGTCTAACTGCACTAGCAGGCGTAGCCTTATATAAATTTGGTGACAGCCTCCTTGAAGATGACTGCACTGAAACATTCGATGGCGTGCTCTACTAAAAAGAATTTTAAGCAAATTTGATCCGATTTAGAGGATTGAAAATTACATTAGAAATACTAGAAATAGTTATAGAGGTATTAAAGGTCGCAGTAAAACATATATGTAACAATGTAGGTAAAAAAATAATCTTATATTAAGTAAAATAAAAAGGATAATAATGAAAGTAAAAACAAGAGATATGATAATAGTAGCAACTCTATAATGTAGCTATACACAGAGACGTTGTCTCTATAATCTTTAATAAATCTTTATTGCTCATCGCATATCTCCTCATAAATTGTTGATCCTATCTTATATAGTGTGTATGTAGATATAGCGACTTTGGCAGCAAGCTCTATGATTGGTATTATTAAAATTGGCATATTATATCCTTTTTTTGCTTGTTAAAGTATCGATAGCCTTTTTGGCAACATAAAACTCAATAGCTGCTTTAGCGAGCGCCTCTAAAATTAAAACAATAGGCATATTTAACCCTCCCATTTTTGATTTTTTACATACTGACAAGTGACTTGCTACCACTCAATGTGGATATGGATGCCGTCACCGTCAATGGTTATATCGATAAAATCACAAGACATAGATTTCTCCTTTTTTAAGTTATTTTGCTTTGTTGGGAGAATTATAAAAGAGTGTATGGACAAACTACGGTATAATTTACAAAAAGTTTTAAAAAAGGATAAAGCAATGGACGCCCAAACTAGGATACTGTGGCTACTTAAAAAATTAAATCGCGGCGAGATAATCGACACTGCGCAAGACGAGCTGTGGATCAATGAAAAAGATAATAGTAAGCCAAGACTAAACAATAAAACCATAAAGCGCGACTTTGATGCTATAAAAGACGTGTTTAATGAGATAGAAATAAAACGGACAGGACCTGGCTGCTACCAGGCTATCAATACAAATTTGCTCGATGATCTGCTAGATGAGAGAAAGAGAAATGTCCTAAAGATAATCTACGCGATGCTTGCCAAAAACTCTCAAAAATTTAATGAAACCAGCAAGAAAACGGCTGTATCTCAAACTATAAATGAATCATTGGGCGTTTATGACTTTATCACGAGCCCGATCGAGACGGAACTAGACAAAAGCATCATAAAAACGCTAGAAGATGCAATACGCTATAGAAAAAAGCTCGCGATTGAGTATACCCCGACGAATAGGTCTGATAGCAAAAAATTTAAAGAGGTGAAGCCATATAAAATTTTACTGATCAATGAAAATTTATATCTGGCAAATAGCAACAACGAGTATGATTTTTCACTTTTTAGGATAGCTGGGATAGTAAATTTAGAGGTTATCAAAGGCGAAACGTTTAATCACGACTATAACATCGATGATTTTATAAAAAACATCCAAACGCCGTTTGCGGTCTTTTCACATGAGTGGAGAAGCTCGCTCATAGAAGTGCAGCTCGAGATCAGCCCACAAAAAGCCTTTTTGTTTGAGAGAAAAAACTTCTTTCAATCGCAAAAGATCATAGAGCACAAGCCAGACGGAGCGATTGTGGTTAGCTACCATTTTAGTGATCTTAAAGAGATAGAGTTTTTTATCATGGAGTTTTTGGGATACGTCAAAATTTTAGCCCCAGTGGAGCTAAAACAAAAGATCATAAAAAAGATAGAAGAAGGTAAAAATTTACTCTAACTAAAATAGTCTTTTTGGCATGCTTTTAACTATCCTAAAACATGCCTCAAGCGACTTATCGCCTATGCCAGGAGCCCTTAGCAAAGAGCTTAGCGAGTGATATAGCCCACTATCTATGGCATCTTTGATAGATTGAAATCTTATATTTTTTATACCCAAGATCTTGGTCTGCCTTTTTAGCTCATCGATATCAAAATTTAGCGCAAAATCATCATACAAGTCATCACTTGCACTCTCGTCAAATTCCCAAATTTCACACTCTATTTCTAAAGGCTCCAGAAATTCCATCATCAAATTTATAACTTCATCTTTATCAAGTCCGCCATTTGCGGCACCAAGAAGTGGAAATGCGATATGGTTGATCTTTTTACTCGCATAAGTATTTACAAATTTTTCAAGACCGACTTTTATGTAGCTCATTTTTGACGGATCTTTCCAATGCTTTTTGGTAGGGAAATTTAGCACCTGTCGTCCATCATCAGCCTTGTATAACCATAGTTTGCCTATTTCTATTTTATTTGGGTTGCCCTCACTGCAAAGCTCAACATATCGCGAGAACATTTCAGGATAGCGCAATCTAAATTCATACGCTATGCCAGCGCCCATTACGCCTACGCAGTTAATGGTATTTACTATGGTGTCCGCTTTGGTGTTAAATATATTGCCATTTTTAAGAGTTACCATTTTTATCCTTAGAAAAATTTAGCTGGATCAACTATGACGTTGATATTATACATCTTAAGATCGCCAGCCAGCTGCTCTTCAATAGCTTTTTTACTAGCTTGATCTTTAACATATATAGAGCGTATGTAACGGCCATAAACTACATCATTGATCAAAATTTCTGCCATCATTTTTTGTTTGATATCATTGTTTGCAATGCCATTGTTGCACCATCTTGGAGAAAAGACATCATCAAAATTTATAAAATTTGGATCTTGCAAGTCAGGCAAATTTTTACTAAATTTAGCCTCATCTGCAGACGCATTGCGATTTGAGATCAAAAAGCCATCTTGGTGATCTTTGATAACCCGAACGTCAAGTCCTAGAATGATAACGCGAGCATTGTTTCTATTTCTATAGAGCATGGCATTGCGTGGATTAAAATAAAAAGGAACATAGTCGTGAATTTTATGTCCATATATGAACTCAATCTTTTCGCGCCTTGCATTTACCTCTTGGTTGCTGATATCTACTTGTTTATAAGTGTTGTAGTGATTTTGCAAGCCATGTAGTAAAATGTTTTGTAAATTATTGCAGTCCGTCATATGGAAAATTTCGCTCATGCTGTCTAAGAAAGTTTGGTTGCTCATTATAACCTCCGTTATTTTTTCGGAGATTATAAGGGGCATTATAGACATATAGTGTCTAAAAATATTAAATTATAGGCTTTGTTGTATATTTATAAAATTATGGTATCTATCAAACAGCTTTTTTATCTCTTGTTTTATATGGCTAAATTCTTCTTCGCTGATATTGCCGTGTGCGAAGTCATTACGCAATTTATATAATTCTTCATGATATTCTAACAACTCACAGCCTGAACCAAATTCTGTCTTGATTACTGACCTTATGTTATCTATATCAAAATTTGTAAGGTCAAGATACTTTAAATTTCTCTTAGTACTATAGGCAAAATCATCATTGGATGCATCGGCACGAACTTTTAGTGCCTGAACAAAAAAATTGCTAATTTTGTAATTCCTACGTTCTTTCTTTTTGGAACATTCATCTAAAATTTTCTTAAAAACGACAGGGATATTTCTTTCAAAAACTCCAACTATATAGCTATTTACACTCTCAAACAAGAGCACCAGCGACTGCAGCAAGTAGCCCTTTTCAAACATATCTTTAGCTAGTTTATACCTAAAAACATAGGTACTATCACTCCAGTCGCATATTTTATTTAGCCTCTCTTTTAAATTCTTAGCTCTTGATATAAGCGCGATATCATCTATCCTATCGAGCTCTTTGATCAGCTCACCATACGAGCTTTTCAGCTTTGCGATATTTAAACTTAGTATATTATTTGAAAAATCATTTAAAGCATTTACCAGCGACTCAAATTTCTTTGTATTTATATGCTGAGCCAAGGTATAGTTTTGAGAAAAAGCTGCTATCACAAAAGCGATGTTGGCGATATCTAGGTATTGTCTTAGGTCTATTATCTCGTATAGCTTGGATTTTTCTATCTCCTTTGCAAATAAAATTTGATCTATTTTGGAGACGTTTGAGAAGTTTTGTATGAGTAGATCGACTAGCGCAAGCAAAGGCAGGTGTCTAAAGCCATGCGTCACATCAAAGACGATCTTACTGACACCACTTTTTACTAGATCATCTATCGCTCTTTCAAATATCTCAAACAAAGCCTCAAAATTTTTCTCATCTACTATCTTATAGCTATCATTAAAATTTATCTGAAAATCCGCATAGTGCGCCATTACCGCTTCGTTAAATCCCCTAGCATCTGTCGTATATATGGGTACTATATTTTCAGCACCAAATTTATCTGCCAGCAACGGCAAAGTGTTAAAGAACTCTTGCGATTTATCAGCGCTCTCACCAGCGAAATAATACCTAGCGCAACCTTCGGTTTTAATGTTCTCTTTTTGACCTTGTATGCCAAGGATGGTGATAACGGCTGTTTTGTTGTTGATCTCTTCACTCTGGGGTGGATTTGCTTTTTTGACTATATTTAGTGGCATTTGCTTCCTTTAAATTTAACAGCTTATATTTTTGAAGTATAAGAGATTATCTCGTTTTGCAACTTGCGTTTTACTTAATAAGACAATGGCTAGATCCTACAGATACTCTCTAAATTTCTCGTGCTTAAATTCGCGCTTTATTATCGTTTTCCCGTCTATTACGAGTTCTTGCGCCATGCGTTTAGTAGTAGCATAGATGGTCTTTATCCCGATATTTTTAGCGAAATTTATCATATTATATGTAGCGCCAAAGTCACCTTGTACTAGTAAAATATCACCAGCTTCAGCTTCAAGCATCAACTCCTTTTTATATCTGTTTAAAGCATATAGTATATTTTCATCAGATGGGCTAATGTTTGACCACGCGTCATCGGCAATATTTATAATATTTTCGACGCCAAAGATCTTTAGAGCTTGACTTTTCTGCTCTTGTGTCAAGCCATGACTTATAAGCACAAACATCTTTTTCATTACTCTTCCTTTTTAAATTTTATCTATACAAAACAAGACAAGATACTATCTGGCTTTTTGGACACAATATGACAAAAAAATATAAACAGCCTGAGAATTTATAGACTATGTCGTAAACCAGCCATCTTTGAGAAGCAAGAGCTCTTTGTCTAGCTTATGTCGTTCTTAAATTTCTTTTGGATTTTTGATTTGCGAACTTTTTTAGCTGAAATTTGACCCTTTTTAGCTAAAATCTCGCGAAATAGGTTCGCAAATCTAGTTTTTTCAAAATATCTCTCATACATTTGCGAACTTTTAGTTATGGCTAAGTTTAGGATAGCCTATTTTAGGACCTTGCGAAACTTATATACCGCTTAAAGTTCGCAAATCTATAAAATTTGAAATTTTTAAAAGAGATTTGCGAACTTTTTTAAGATGACAAATGCCTAAATTTATGGGTTCTTTCACTTATCATTGTTAATTTTATGGAGTTAGTATTTTTAAATACCTATACATTTGCGAACTTTTTTGAGCTTTTCACGAATTTTAGGTATCTTTAAAGCCAGTTTCTTAAATAATTTTGCTAATTTTTCCTTTGCAAAAATAGTCTTTTAGGCTATTTAAACAAATTTGACCCGATCAAGGGGATTGAAACACAGCAAATAATGTTTGCTCAAATTGTGTAAATCTGTCGTATTTAAACAAATTTGACCCGCTCAAGGGGATTGAAACAATTTTTCACTTTGAGTTCTATGTTTCCATGTAAACTCACATTTAAACAAATTTGACCCGATCTAGGGGATTGAAACATTAGCACGACTACCGCCATATTGTATGGTCTTGTTTCATTTAAACAAATTTGACCCGATCAAGGGGATTGAAACATGTTTGTCATATTTGGGTTATCCCACTGGTCGCACTTACGTATTTAAACAAATTTGACCCGATCAAGGGGGCTAAATTCCATAATCCATATATAAATTTAGGCCATTTCACATACATAAAAAGTTGTATTTTATTTTTGAGACGTATTATGATAATAGTGCCATCTATCAAAAGAAACACCAATCTACAAGCAAGAATTGTAAAGTCAAAAAAGATCTATATAAGAAAGCAAAAGCATTCAAATTGTCCTAAGCTCAAATAGTCTATTACCAAGAAACACTATGATGCCTACTCAAATGTGGTCCAGTATCTCTATCCGTTTCAAGTGTTTTAAGTGGATTAGCCAAAATAGTATCTAGCAAAGATAGAGTCTAGTCGTCAGCACTTTTTATCGTAAAAAGTATTTTTCGCAATTATTTTTTACACCAGTGATATTATCATTTATAATAACTTTTGAGCAGAAATATTTTAATGTGAGCTTGGCATTTTTAAAAAGGTAGTTTTTATCTTAATATTTAACGTCTAAAAATAGGTGCCATATTGGGTGCCATCTACTTAAGCATTATTAGCAATTTTAATAAACTTATATAAAATTTAAAATAACGTATTTTAGGGATTTATAAACCAAAATAAATCTTAAGAAATACTTAGTAGTTCGATTCTGCCTCTAACCACCATTAACCTTTCCTTAAACATCAATCATTTTTCTCTTGGTTCTATTAAATTTCGTATTTACAAGACTTCTAGGTTATTTATAAAATTTAAATAAATTTTTATTATTAATAAATTTAAAATATAACAATGCTATTTTCATTTTATATATTCTAAGACAAATAAAAATTTCAAGATCAAATAAAAAATTTGTAGGAGATAATCTTATAAAAATTTATCCTAAATAAGCCTTATTAATCAAAATGTTATATTTGTATCAAATCATCCTTAAAATATAAGTTTAATCTAAATCCATAAGAGATATAATCTTGATTAAATTTATATTAACTTAGGAGGTTTCATGGATTTTCTCATGAATTTAAGTGAAGGCATGCAGTTTGCTATTCAGCTTCTCATCGTCCTTATCTGTTTGTTCTACGGAGCTAAAAAAGGCGGTATCGCACTTGGTATGCTAGGCGGTATCGGTCTTATAGTCCTCGTTTTTGGATTTAATATCGAGCCTGGTAAGCCAGCTATTGATGTTATGCTAACTATCCTTGCTGTTGTTGTGGCAAGTGCTACGCTTCAAGCTAGTGGTGGTCTTGATGTTATGCTTCAAATAGCAGAAACCATACTTAGAAAAAATCCAAAATATGTAAGTATCTTGGCTCCTTTTGTAACATGTACGCTTACTATTTTATGCGGTACTGGACACGTTGTTTATACCGTGCTTCCTATCGTTTATGATATTGCTATCAAAAATGGCATCCGCCCAGAGCGACCAATGGCAGCAAGCTCGATAGCCTCACAAATGGGCATCATCGCAAGCCCAGTTTCAGTTGCTGTTGTAACTCTTACAAGCTTTCTTATTAATGCTAAAACTCACTTAGCTGGCTTTGATGGATATTTAGATCTTTTAAAGATTACGATTCCATCAACATTTTGTGGCGTTTTAGCGGTAGGAATTTTTAGCTGGTTTAGAGGTAAAGATCTTGATAAAGACGAAGTATTCCAAGCAAAGCTTCAAGATCCTGAGTTTAAAAAATATGTTTATGGCGATAGTGCGACACTTTTAGGCAAAAAGCTTCCTGGCTATCAGTGGGCTGCGATGTGGATATTTTTAGGCTCTATTCTTGTAGTTGCGCTTCTTGGATATTTTAAAGATCTTCGCCCAAGCTGGACTACTTACAAAGACGCAACAGTCGTTCAAGTAATAGCTAACCTTCCAACTGAGCAAAAAGTCTTAAAAACCTTAAAAATAAAAGACGCTAGCATCCAAACAGAGGCGGCTGAGTTAAAAGTAGCAAACGATAAGCTAAATGCTAATCAAAAAGCTCAATCAGTCAAAATCATCGGCAAAGATGCAAATCAAACTCTTACTCGCACGGCTGATGGCGCAGTAACATATATAAATGAAAAAGGCGCAAAAGAAGAATTTCAAGGTGCTTACATCAATATAAGCAACAAACAAGCATCTTCAAAAAGCCTAAGTATGGTTCATGTTATCCAAATTTTCATGCTTTTAACTGGCGCTATCATTTTAATCTTTACACCAACAGATGCTAGCAAGATCGGTAAAAACGAGATATTTAGATCAGGTATGATTGCTCTTGTTGCAGTTTTTGGTATCTCTTGGATGGCTGAGACTATGTTTGCAGTGCACACTCCTATGATGAAAGAGGCACTAGGAAGCATTGTAAAAGAGCATCCTTGGACTTATGCGGTTATGCTTTTGATTATCTCAAAATTTGTAAATTCTCAAGCTGCAGCTTTGGTTGCATTTGTGCCATTAGCATTAAATATCGATGTTAATCCTGCTATCATTCTAGCTTTTGCGCCAGCTTGCTACGGATACTACATCCTACCAACATATCCAAGCGACCTTGCAGCTATTCAGTTTGATAGAAGTGGTACGACACATATTGGTAAATTTGTTATCAATCACAGCTTTATCATTCCGGGTCTTATTGGTGTTATATCCTCTTGTATATTTGGCTATATTTTTGCAACTGCTTTTGGATATCTATAATAGATAAATTCTCTTGCTGCTAGTAATTTCTAGTGGCAAGAGTAGAAATTTATCAAAGCTTATCTTTAAATTTTTGTTTATTGCTCATATAAACGAAGCTTAACACTTCGGCCACGGCCCTAAAAAGATGTGCTGGTATCGTATCATCGACTTCACAAATTTTATAAAGCTCTCTTGCGAGTGGTGGATTTTCATAAATTTGCACACCATTTTCAACGGCTATTTTTTTGATTTGCAGTGCTAAAAAATCGACACCTTTAGCAAGTATTATCGGCGCCTCGTCGCGACTTTTATCATATCTTATCGCCACGGCGTAGTGAGTAGGGTTTGTGATGACTACGTCAGCTTGTGGGATATTTTGCATCATTCGACGCTTGGCTGCACGCATTTGTGCTTGACGAATTCTGCCCTTAACTTGTGGATCTCCTTCCATTTGCTTATACTCATCTTTTATCTCTTGCTTGCTCATACGAAGGTCTTTAAAGTATTGAAAACGCACAATGAGAAGGTCGATAAGTCCGATCACGAAAAGTATAAAAAGCATGACACTAACAAGAATGATGAGCTTTTCTTTTAGCCAAGCAAGCTGATCAAACATAGAAAAAAAGAGCGTGTGTGGCAACTCCTTTATAAACTGCAAGAAAAAATAAAATCCAACTCCAAAGACGATGCTAACTTTTAGTACGATTTTGATGCTATCTATCACTTTTTTCATCGAGAATAAATTTTTTAGTCCCTTTAGTGGATTTATCTTGCCAAAATTTGGCATTATAGGTTTTGTGGTAAAGATAAATCCAAACTGCATTACATTTGCGATGACACCAGCGATCGCCACACAGATACAAACCGGAAGTATCATAAGAAGCGACCTTGCAAAGGTATTTACGACGATCATTTTTACAGTTGGCAAGGTAAGTGGCTGACCGATAAATTTTGAGTAATAGATATAAAGTGAGATGATCTGTTCTTTCATAAAATTTAGCATTGCAAGTAGTACGCCAATAGCGATGACAAGGGTCACGAACCCAGCCAGGTCCTGACTTTTGGGAACGTTGCCGTCTTTTTTGGCATCTTCTATCTTTTTGGGAGTCGCTTCTTCGGTTTTTTCCTGATCTTCGCCTGCCATTATTATCCTGAGTTTGGTTAAATTTTGGAGATTATATCTAAAGCGAGGTTAAATTGAAGTATTTCTTATGTAGTCAAGCTATAGTAAATCTTATACAAAGTAGACTAATAATTAATACTATTCAATAAAAATAAATAAGATATATCTTATCTTGAATAACTAAAACTACTTAAAAATAATTTCTAATAAATAATAAAATTTATTTATATTTAACTATAAAACATTATAATTATGATCTAACTCTATTTTTAAAGGAGCATTTAATGAAAATTAAGTCAGTTTTGTTGGGTTTTGTTGCGTTAGCGACGGCGCTAAACGCTCAAAATTTGATCCAAGACGCGCTAGATGTGGGTCTAGTCGCTATCCCTAGCGATCCAAAGGCGCTAACCAAAGCGATAAACGAAGCTTCTCCAGATGCTGAGAAATATCCAACCACTATGGCTGCTTACGAGCTTGGTAAGAGGCTTTATTTTGATCCGAGATTATCAAAATCCGGCATTATCAGCTGCAACACCTGTCACAACTTGGGCTTAGGCGGAGCGGACGGCGTACCTGCATCTACAGGTCACAAATGGACCCCAAACCCTCATCACGTAAATGCTCCGACGGTTTACAACTCCGTATTTAACTCGGTGCAGTTTTGGGATGGACGCGCCGCTCACCTAGCCGCTCAGGCTGCCGGCCCGATGACTGCGATGCCGGAGATGGCTTCTACTCCGGAGCTTGTCGAGCAAAGGCTAAAATCGATCCCAGCGTATGTGAGCGAGTTTAAGGCCGCGTTTAATAGCGACGTGAGCTTTGAGCTGGTAACGACGGCCATAGGTATCTTTGAAAGAACGCTCGTAACTCCGTCTAGATTCGATAAATTTTTAGAAGGCGACGAGACTGCGCTAAACGGCGCTGAGAAAAAAGGACTAAAAACCTTCATCGACAAGGGTTGCGCTACATGCCATAACGGCATAAATTTGGGCGGTACTTTACAGCCGTTTGAGGTTGCGGGCAAATATGAATTTGCAAATTTGGGCGACTTTAAAGGCGATGCAAACGGTCTAGTAAAAGCTCCTACGTTACGCAACATCGAGCTAACGGCTCCGTATTTTCACAACGGTGCAGTTTGGTCGCTAAAAGATGCCGTCAAAATGATGGGTAGCGTACAGCTAGGTATCGAGATAAATGACAAAGAAGCCGCCGATATCGTGACGTTTTTAAATTCGCTAACAGGCAAAATGCCTAAAGTCGAATATCCGTCCTTCCCTGCATCTACCGAAAAGACCCCAAAACCGGAGCTTGACTACTAAGCTAAACAAAAAGGCGGATAAATTTCCGCCCCATTCAACTTAAATTTATAAATTTTTGGGTATCATCCGTCTCTTACAACCAACAAAGCTCCCCAAGTCTTTTGAAATCCAAAAGCGCTTTTTGGTCTTACCAAATTTAGAAAGGTAGAGTATGTCAAAATACGCTATATTTAAGCATGGCGGTAAGCAATATCGTGTTAGTGAGGGCGAGTACCTTAAGCTAGACCACTTTAGTGCTGAAGCTAAATCAACCGTTGAGATTACAGAAGTTTTGGCTGTAAATGACGGCGAAGTAAAGGTAGGTGCGCCATTTGTGAAGGGTGCAAAAGTTGTTCTTGAGGTCGTTAATGAAGGCAAAGACAAAAAAGTAGTTATCTACAAAAAACGCAGACGTAAAGACTCAAAACTAAAACGCGGCTTTAGAAGACAATTTACACGTGTAAAAGTCGTAAGTATCGCAGCTTAAGGAGATAAGATATGGCACACAAAAAAGGTCAAGGTTCAACCCAAAATAACCGTGATAGTATCGGACGCCGATTAGGTGTTAAAAAATTTGGTGGTGAGTTCGTTCGTGCTGGAAATATAATCATCCGCCAAAGAGGAACAGCAACTCACGCTGGAAATAACGTAGGTCTTGGTAAAGACCATACAATTTTTGCATTAGTCGATGGCTTTGTAAAATTTGAAAGACTTGATAAAAATAGAAAAAAAGTATCTGTTTATCCAGCTGCATAATCTCAGGGGCAATCGCCCCTTTCTTTCTTAAAATTATTCAAAAATTAAAATTTTTATTTAGTGTTTAGAATTTTTCAAATAGCTGTTTGAGAGAAATTTTAAATCAATCACAACTCTATATTTCGAGCTTCATGGTGTTTATATTTGCTTTATTTTAATCAAGATATCACGATTTAATTTCAGTAAAGTTGGATATAATCCAAATAAAAAATTTAAGGTAAAAAATGTTTATAGATAGTGCAAGATTGACTCTAAGTTCGGGGCATGGTGGAGCTGGAGCTGTGAGTTTTCGCCGTGAAAAACACGTCATTTTAGGTGGTCCTGATGGCGGAGATGGCGGAGATGGCGGAGATGTTTATTTTGTTTGTGACAACAATACCCATACTTTAGCAAATTATAAGGGTAAAAGAGCCATGAAGGCTGGCAATGGTGAAGCTGGCATGGGCAAGCGAATGACTGGCAAAAAGGGCGAAAATTTAGAACTCATAGTCCCTCCTGGTACAGCTGTTTATGATGCACAGACAAATGAACTACTCTGTGATATAGTTAGTGAGGGTCAAAAGACGCTATTTTTAAAGGGCGGTAAAGGTGGACTCGGAAATTTTCACTTTAAAAGCTCTATCAACCAAGCTCCAGAATACGCACAAAAAGGTATGCCTGAAGAGAGTATTGAAGTAAGGCTCGAGTTAAAGCTCATTGCTGATGTTGGTTTGGTGGGCTTTCCAAATGTTGGTAAATCAACGCTTATTTCAACAGTATCAAATGCCAAACCGCAGATCGCAAACTACGAATTTACAACGCTTACGCCAAAGCTTGGACTTGTCGAGGTCGATGAGTTTAGTGGCTTTGTCATGGCCGACATCCCTGGTATCATCGAAGGGGCGAGCGATGGACGCGGTTTGGGCGTTAAATTTCTAAAACATATCGAGCGAAATAAAATTTTACTTTTTATGATAGACGGAGCAAACTACAGAAGCATGAGCGAGCAGTTTAGCGTGCTAAAAGAGGAGGTCGCTAAATTTTCAAGTGTGCTTGCTAGCAGGGACTACGCGATCGCTATCACCAGAGTCGATGCGGCAGAAAATTTAGATGAAAATATAAAAGAATTTATGAAAAGTATAAATTTAGAGCCAAATCAAGTTGGTAAATTTGTCTATAAACAAGACCTATACAGCTTTGACGCGGAAAAACCATACTTTGTTTTGCCAATCTCATCAGCGACAAACGAGAACATCGACGAGCTTAAATTTGCACTGCTTGAGCTGCTTAAAAAGGAGCTTTGAGTTGCGACTTTTTGGCACTTTGAACTTAGAAATTTAAGAAGATAAAATGAAGAAAATTTTTTGCATTATGCTATTTTGCCTTGGTGCATATAGCTGTGAGCCAGCGGATCCGGCATATATGTTTTTAGATTTTAATGACATAGATCGCGACGGAACGTTAAATTTAGATGAGTGGATGACGTGCAAGGCGCCACCAGGACTAAAAATAGCACCAGATCTATGCACTAGTGATGAATTTAAAAGGCTGGATCTTGATCGTAGTGGCAAAGTTAGCGTTAATGAGCTAAGAAATTTAGTATTGCAAAAGATTAGTTGGCAGAAAGATCCATGCGCCTCTTGGCCGCCAAGCAGCAAAAACGCAGATCAAAATAAAAGTCGTTGAAATTTAAAGGAAAGTGATGAATGTAGTTTTTATGGGGACGCCTGATTATGCTGTTAGGATACTTAGGCACATAAAAGAAGCTGGCTTTAACATAAAAGCGGTCTTTACCCAGCCTGATAAGCCAGTTGGCAGAAAGCAAATTTTAACCCCAAGCGAGGTCAAAATTTACGCGCAAAATGAGCTAGTAGGCGTGCCAGTCCTTACGCCAAATACGCTAAAAGATGAGGCGGTGGTTAGCGAGCTAAAGGCATTTGAGCCTAAATTTATCGTAGTGGCAGCTTATGGCAAAATTTTGCCTAGGAGTGTGCTTGATGTGGCAACTTGTATAAATTTACACGCTTCGATCTTGCCAAAATATAGAGGTGCTAGCCCCATTCAAAGCGCGATCCTATCAGGAGAGAAACAAACTGGCGTTACAGCTATGCTAATGGACGCTGGCCTTGACACTGGTGATATGCTGGACTTCATCTACACGCCTTGTGAGACGAAGATGTCAAGCGAGCTTTTTAGTGAGCTAGGCGAGCTTGGCGGCGAGCTAATCGTAAAAGTACTTAAGAATTTTGAAAATTTAAAGCCACAAAAACAAGACGACGCGCAGGCCTCGCACTGCAAAAAGATAAGCAAGAGTGACGGACTTTTTAGCTTTGATGAAGAGGTGGGGCAAATTTATAATAAATTTCGTGCGCTCACACCTTGGCCAGGGATTTATCTAGCAAGCGGACTAAAAATTTTATCGCTTGAGCTAAGCGAAAAAAGTGGCAAAAGCGGAGAAATTTTAAGCGTAGAAAAAGACCACGTCGTGGTTGCTTGCAAGGGTGGGGCGGTCAAAATTTACGAGCTTCAAGAGCCAAGCAAAAAGCCAACAAACGCAAAAGCATATATAAATGGTAAGCGCCTTAGCGTTGGTGATGAATTAAAATAAATTTAAAGGAGCGGTTATGAAAAATGCACTAAGTATAGCAGGGGTTGATCCAAGCGGTGGAGCCGGAGTTTTAGCTGATATAAAGGTCTTTATAGCGCACAGCGTATATGCGATGGGAGCGATCACGGCGGTCACTGCTCAAAATACAAAGGGCATATTTGGTATGCAGCTAGTTGAGCCAAAGCTCATAGAGGATCAGATCAAAGCGATATTTGATGATATAAGAGTTGATGTGATAAAAATAGGCGTTGTCCCAAGCGTTGAGATCATCAAAAGCGTCGCAAAAACGCTAAGAGAGATCAAAAATTTACCGCCAGTCGTGCTAGATCCTGTTATGAGCTGTAAAAATGGTGACATATGGCTAGAGGGCGCTGCAAAAGACGCGATCGTGGAGGAGCTTTTTCCGCTTGCGAGCGTGATCACGCCAAATATCTTTGAAGCGCGTGAAATTTTAAAGCATGAGCTAAAGGGCGAGAGTGAGCTAAAAGAGGCTTGTAAGGAGCTTTTGAAATTTGGCACAAAGAGTGTCTATCTAAAATGTGGCGAGCTTAATGGCAAGTCGCTTGATATATTTTATGATGGCAAGGAATATGAAATTTTTAGCGATGAGCGTATAAAAACGACCGCAACTCACGGCTCAGGCTGCTCGCTATCAAGTGCGATTGCTTCAAATTTAGCAAATGGCCAAAGCCTAAAAGAGAGCGTGAAAAATGCGCATGATTATATCTTTAACGCTATCAAAAATGCGGTCATCATCGGCGGTGGACAAAATCCGGTAAATCACTTCTATAAATTTAAGGTGTGATTTGAAAGTAGAGTTTTTCCAAAGTCTGCCTTCGACGCAGGAATTTTTGATAGAAGCCCTAAAAAACGGCGAGATAAAAGCTCCGTATATGGTCGTGGCGTATAATCAAACAAAAGGGGTCGGCAGTCGCGGTAACAGCTGGGAAGGGCTTGGCGGAAATTTGTTTATGTCATTTTGTATAAGCGAAGATGAGCTACCAAGCGACATACCTCCGCCCTCGATCTCGATATATTTTTCTATGCTGATGCGTGAAGTCTTGAGCGAACTTGGCTCAAAGTGCTGGTTAAAATGGCCAAATGACTTTTATGTGGACGAGCGCAAGATAGGTGGCACTTTAACAAATAAAGTGGATGAAATTTATATCTGTGGCATGGGGATAAATTTAACGAGTGCACCCGAAAACGCGGGCATTTTGGATATCAAAACTAGCGTAGATGAGCTAGTTTGGGGCTTTGTTAGCATGCTTGATAAAAAGATTTTATGGAAGCCAATTTTTAGCAAATTTAGGATAGACTTTTGCAAGTCAAAAGGTTTTATTACACATATTGCAAATAGAGCTGTTTCGCTTCAGGATGCTGAAATTTGCGATGATGGAGCGATCTTATTAAACGGGGAAAAGGTATATTCGTTAAGATGAGCGAGATAATAACAATAGCTAATCAAAAAGGCGGCGTTGGCAAGACTACAACAGCCGTAAATTTAGCCGCATCACTGGCGGTTGCTGAAAAAAAAGTATTATTAATAGATATCGATCCACAGGCAAACGCAACGACTGGACTTGGCTTTAGCAGAAGCGACTATGAGTTTAACATTTATCACGTCTTAACAGATAGAAAAAAGCTCTCGCAAATCGTGTTAAAAACTGAGATTCCAACACTTTTTTTAGCTCCATCAAACATCGGACTTGTTGGCATCGAGCAAGAATTTAACGACCAAAATAAGGACTATAAACTAATCCTTAAAAACAAAATTTCAGAAGTTATAAACGATTATGATTTTATCATCATCGATAGTCCTCCAGCACTTGGCAGCATCACAGTAAATGCTCTTAGCGCAAGCGATAGTGTTATCATCCCGATTCAATGTGAATTTTACGCACTTGAGGGCTTAGCTCAAATTTTAAATACGGTTAAGATCATCAAAAAAACGATAAATCCAAAGCTAAATATAAAAGGCTTTTTGCCAACTATGTTTAGTTCGCAAAATAATCTCTCAAAAGAGACGATTGCTAATTTAAAGCAGCATTTTGAAAATAAGCTCTTTAAGAGTAAGGACGGCAAAGAGGAATTTGTGGTCGTTCCAAGAAATGTGAAACTTGCTGAAAGTCCAAGTTTTGGTAAGCCAGTGATACTTTATGATATAAAATCACCAGGCTCAATTGCGTATCAAAATTTGGCATATTGTATTTTAAACTAAAAATTAAGGAAAAAAATGGCTAAAAAAGGTGGATTAGGGCGAGGACTTAGTGCGATACTTGAAGATGTAGAGCAAGCCTACAGTAAAGAGATCGCAAATTTAAACGACTCTGAGATGGTCGAAGAGATAAATATAGATGAAATTTTACCAAACCCATACCAACCAAGAACACATTTTGATGAAGAGGCCTTAAAAGAGCTAAGTGCTAGCATCAAAAGGCATGGACTGATCCAGCCAATAATCGTCATCAAAAAAGATGATGGCTATATGTTAATAGCTGGTGAGCGTAGATACCGCGCTACAAAGATGCTTGGATCAAGTAAGATAAAGGCAATCATCGCTGATATCAAGTCTCAAAATTTAAGAGAGCTTGCGCTTATTGAAAATATTCAACGTGAAAATTTAAATCCAATCGAACTTGCAAAGTCGTATAAAGAGCTCATAAATGAGTATAAGATCACACAGGATGGCTTGGCAAACATCATTCATAAAAGTAGAACACAAATAACAAATACGATGAGGCTTTTACTTCTTAGCGACTATACGCAAAAACTTTTACAAGAAGATAAACTCACGCAAGGCCACGCTAAAGTTATAGTTGGGCTTAGCACCGAAGAAGAAAAGATGGTTGTTGATACGATAATTGGTCAAAAGCTAAGCGTTAGAGATACAGAGATTTTAGTAAAAAAGATAAAAAATAAGGAAGAGATAAAAACCAAAAAGCCAAAAATTTCTGAGGAAATGAGTAAAAAACTATCAAATTTACAAGAAATTTTTAAAAATTTAAAGATAAAAGCAAAAGTAAAATCTAGCAATCTAGTTTTAGAATTTAATAATATTTCACAGGTGGAAGAATTTATTGCTAGGCTAAAATAGAATTACAAATTTATTTTTATTTTTAGTAATTTATTGTAGAATCAGACTTTAATTTGAATATTAAATAAAACTTAATGATAAAATAAGGAGAGTGGATGTTAGAAATAGATGTGCCATTGATGCTTTTAACGGCTGTCGTTTTCTTGGTATTGATCGCTATTTTGAATTCCTTGCTTTATAAGCCAATGCTCAAATTTATAGATGACAGAAATACCTCTATAAAAAATGATGAAGAGAGTACTAGTAAAAATGCAAGTGATCTAAGTGTTCATGAAAAAGAGATTGAAGAGATTATATTAAACGCAAGGACTGAGGCTAATAAAATAAGGCAAGAAGCCTTAAATTTGGCAAAAGAAGAGTCTTTAAAAGAAGTAAATGCTGTAAAAACTAGTTTAGAGGCTGATTACAATGAATTTTTAAATGCTCTAAACTCCCAGAAAGATAACTTAAAGGCAGATCTATCAGCTAAACTACCTGAACTCAGAGCGGCTTTAAATGCCAAGCTCTCTAAAATTTAAAGGAATTTTATGAAGATAAAAATTTTATTTTTTCTAGCACTTCCATTTCTAGCTTATGCTAGTGGGCATGGCGGAACAAATTACGATATAGTAGAGAGAACGCTAAACTTCTTACTTTTCTTTGCTATTTTGGTATATTTTGCAGCTAAGCCACTAAAAGCTCTTTATCAAAGCAGAATTGACAGGATCGCAAATAAGCTTGAAAGTATCCAAGAAAAACTCCGTGATTCTAAGGCCAAAAAAGATGACGCTCTAAAACGTGTAGAAGAGGCTAAGCAAAATGCAAACTCTTTAATCGAAACTGCTAAAAAAGAGGCTTTAAATTTAGCTGCTAAGGTTAAAAGTGATGCTCAAAATGATATAACAAATCTTCAAAAGAGCTACAAAGAGCAAAAAGAATTTGAAGAGCGCAAGATGACAAAAGGCGTTGTAAATGAAATTTTGAGCGATATTTTCTCAAGCGATAGCCTAAAAGTCGATCAAAAAGAGCTCGTAAATATAATACTTAAAAAGGTTAGCTAATGAATGAAGTAGTAGCTAAAAAATACGTAAAAGCGATCTTAAGCGACGTAAAATCAAATGAACTTAATGTATTTATTGAAAATTTATCAGAGCTAGCTGCTGCTTTTGCTAGCGATAAATTTAAAAGCATTATAAGTTTGCCTACTTTAAAGGCTTCACAAAAGGTTGAATTTGTACTATCTTTGGTTAAAAATCAAGATGTCAAATTTGCAAATTTTATTAAGCTTCTTGGCGCAAATAAAAGACTGGAACTTATCCCAGCGATCTTAAACGAGATGAAGATAGAGCAATCTTTGCTTGAAAATACATATCGTGGCGAGGTTATTGGAAATTTTGATCTAAGCGCTGATCAGTTAAAAGCTCTAGAAGAGAATTTCTCTAAGAAATTTAACTCTAAGATCAAGCTTGATGGCTCAAAGAGCGATTACAACGGCGTAAAAGTTGAGTTAGATGATTTAGGTGTCGAGATAAATTTCTCTATCGATAGACTAAAAAGTCAAATGAGTGAATATATATTAAAAGCAATTTAAAAAGGAGTGAAAGCGTGAGTGCAAAAATTAAAGCTGACGAAATTAGCACGATAATCAAAGAGCGTATTGAAAATTTTGATTTAAGTGTTGATGTAGAAGAGACCGGTAAAGTCATCTCAGTCGCTGATGGCGTTGCTAACGTTTATGGTTTGAAAAACGTTATGGCTGGCGAGATGGTCGAATTTGAAAGCGGCGAAAAAGGTATGGCTCTTAACCTTGAAGAGAGCAGTGTTGGTATAGTTATCCTTGGAAAAACTAGCGGTATCACAGAAGGAAGCTCTGTAAAAAGACTTAAAAAACTTCTACGCGTTCCAGTTGGCGACGCATTAATTGGTCGTGTTGTAAATTCACTAGGTGAGCCAATCGACGCAAAAGGACCAATCGAAGCTACTGAATCTCGCTTCGTCGAAGAAAAAGCAAAAGGTATCATGGCTAGAAAGAGCGTTCATGAGCCACTTCAAACAGGTATCAAAGCGATCGATGCACTTGTGCCAATCGGTAGAGGTCAAAGAGAACTAATCATCGGCGACCGCCAAACTGGAAAAACAACAGTTGCTATCGATACTATCATCAACCAAAAAGGTCAAGATGTTATTTGTATCTATGTTGCTATTGGTCAAAAACAATCAACCGTTGCTCAAGTCGTTAAAAAACTTGAAGAGTACGGTGCTATGGACTACACGATAGTTGTAAATGCTGGTGCTAGTGACGCAGCTGCTCTTCAATACCTTGCCCCATATGCTGGCGTAACAATGGGTGAATATTTTAGGGATAACTCTCGCCACGCGTTAATCATCTATGATGACTTGTCAAAACATGCGGTTGCTTACCGTGAGATGTCTTTGATCTTAAGAAGACCACCAGGCCGTGAAGCTTACCCAGGCGACGTTTTCTACCTTCACTCAAGACTTCTTGAAAGAGCAAGTAAGCTAAATGACGCATTAGGTGCTGGATCTTTAACAGCTCTACCTATTATTGAGACTCAAGCGGGCGATGTTTCAGCTTATATCCCAACAAACGTTATTTCTATTACAGATGGTCAAATTTTCCTTGAAAGTGACTTATTTAACTCAGGTATCCGCCCAGCGATCAACGTTGGTCTTTCTGTTTCTCGTGTCGGTGGTGCAGCTCAGATCAAAGCTATCAAACAAGTGTCTGGTACGTTAAGACTAGACCTTGCTCAGTACCGCGAGCTACAAGCATTTGCTCAATTTGCAAGCGACCTTGACGAGAGTTCGAGAAAACAACTAGAGCGTGGTCAAAAGATGGTTGAAGTACTAAAACAACCTCCATATTCTCCACTTCCAGTTGAGAATCAAGTAGTTATCATATTTGCTGGCGCTAAGGGTTATTTAGATGATGTTGCAACTGCAAATGTAACAAAATTTGAGGCTGAGCTATATCCATATATTGAGGCAAAATACCCTGAAATTTTTGAGCAAATCAGAACTAAAAAGGTTCTTGATAAAGAAGTAGAAGAAATTTTACATAAAGCGTTGAAAGATTTTAAAGCGACTTTTGCTGCTAACTAGGGCTAAGATATGTCAAATTTAAAAGATATAAAACGAAAGATTAAGAGCGTCCAGAATACTCAAAAGACGACACGTGCGATGAAGCTTGTTTCTACAGCAAAGCTTCGCAAAGCTGAAGAGGCTGCTCGCTACTCTAGAGTTTACGCTCTTAAGATCAATGAGGTTTTATCAGAGATAGCTTATAAGATCAATCAATATGCTTCAGTTATGACTGAGAGTAAATTTTTTAACACAACAAAGAGTGTAGAAAAGGTTGATATTATATTTGTTACCGCTGATAAAGGGCTTTGCGGTGGCTTTAATGTCCAAACTATAAAGACAGTTAGGCGCATGATTGATGAGCTAAAAGCAAAAAAGGTCAAAGTCAGACTAAGAGCTGTTGGTAAAAAAGGTATAGAATTTTTCAATTTCCAAGGCGTTGAACTACTTGAGACTTATGTCGGAGCTAGTTCTTCTCCTACATATGAAAAAGCTCAAAATATCATAAAAGACGCCATTGATGACTTTACAAATGGCATAACTGATAAAGTCGTGCTAATACACAATGGCTATAAAAATATGATTTCTCAAGAGATTAGGGTAAATGATATTGTGCCTATTGAGCCGTCTAAGATAGTTGCTGTTGAGACAAATTCTTTGATGGAATTTGAGCCAGAAGACAATTATACTAAGATCATGGATGAATTGCTCAATAAATATTTTGAGTATAGTATGTATTATGCTTTAGTTGACTCTTTGGCGGCTGAGCACAGTGCTAGAATGCAAGCTATGGATAATGCAACAAACAATGCTAAACAACGCGTTAAACAGTTAAATCTTGCTTACAATAAAGCAAGACAAGAGTCTATTACCACTGAGCTTATCGAGATCATCAGTGGTGTTGAATCAATGAAATAAAAGGAGTATGAATGAAGGGTGTTATTAGTCAAGTTATGGGCCCTGTGGTCGATGTTGACTTTAATGACTACTTGCCAAAGATCAATGAAGCTATCGAAGTTTTCTTTGAGGTTGAGGGCAAGAAACATAAACTAATATTAGAAGTTGCTGCTCACCTAGGCGATAATAGAGTCAGAACGATCGCTATGGATATGAGTGAGGGCTTGACTCGTGGCTTAGAGGCTAAAGCACTTGGTGCACCTATTAGTGTGCCAGTTGGTGAAAAAGTTCTAGGTAGAATTTTTAACGTAGTTGGTGATTTGATCGACGAGGGCGAGGGTATAAATTTTGATAAGCATTGGTCTATCCACCGCGATCCTCCTCCATTTGAAGAGCAAAGTACGAAAAGTGAAATTTTTGAAACTGGTATCAAAGTAGTTGACCTTCTAGCTCCTTACGCAAAGGGTGGTAAAGTAGGCCTATTTGGTGGTGCTGGTGTTGGTAAAACGGTTATTATTATGGAGCTTATCCACAACGTTGCGTTTAAACACAGCGGTTATTCTGTATTTGCTGGTGTTGGAGAGAGAACTCGTGAAGGAAACGACCTTTATCATGAAATGAAAGAAAGTAATGTTTTGGATAAAGTTGCCTTGTGCTATGGTCAAATGAATGAGCCACCAGGAGCAAGAAACCGTATCGCACTAACTGGTCTTACAATGGCTGAGTACTTCCGTGATGAGATGGGACTTGACGTTTTGATGTTTATCGATAACATATTCCGTTTCTCTCAATCAGGTGCAGAGATGTCAGCTCTACTTGGACGTATCCCATCAGCTGTTGGTTATCAACCAACTCTTGCAAGTGAGATGGGTAAATTCCAAGAGAGAATCACATCAACTAAAAAAGGTTCGATTACATCTGTTCAAGCTGTTTACGTTCCAGCTGACGACCTTACGGATCCAGCTCCTGCTACTGTTTTTGCTCACCTTGATGCTACGACAGTTCTTAACAGATCGATCGCAGAGAAAGGTATCTATCCAGCTGTTGATCCGCTTGATTCTACTTCAAGAATGCTCGATCCTCAAATTTTAGGAGCAGATCACTATAAGGTAGCTCGTGGCGTTCAAGCTGTGCTTCAAAAATATAAAGATCTTCAAGATATCATCGCTATCCTTGGTATGGACGAGCTTAGCGAAGAAGATAAGCTAACAGTTGATAGAGCAAGAAAGATAGAGAGATTTTTATCTCAGCCTTTCTTCGTTGCTGAAGTATTTACAGGTAGCCCTGGCAAATATGTAAGTCTTGACGAAAATATAGCTGGCTTTAAGGGAATTTTAGAGGGTAAATATGATCATTTACCAGAAGCAGCATTTTATATGGTTGGAAATATAGATGAGGCTTTAGCTAAAGCTGAGAAACTTAAGGCTTAAATTTAAAAAGGAAGCGTAATGGATAAATTACATTTAGAGATCGTAACTCCTCAAGGTCAGATATTTAATGATGACGTGAGTAGTGTAGTGCTTCCAGGTAGCGAGGGTGAGTTTGGTGTTTTACCAAACCATGCCTCATTAATATCTCTTTTAAAAGCAGGTATTATAGATATAGAACATAAAAATAAAAAACATGATGTTGTTGCGATTAACTGGGGCTATGCAAAGATTGACGAAGGTAAGGTAGTAATACTTGCTGACGGCGCGATTTACGTCTCTGGCGATAGTGAAAGTGAACTTGCAAATTCATTGGAAGCTGCTAGAAATTTGATAGAGAGTATGAGTAGTGACACAAATGCTTTTGCAGCAACTATATCTAAAATGGAAAATGTAGTGAGAACTAGATAAGTGGGCGGTATAGATTTATTTTTAAATTACATTCAGAGAAGTAGTTTTATTACAATTATTGTTTTAACTTGGCTGTCAATATATTTTATAGTTAGTTTCACAATTCTTTTTTCAAGAATGGCTGGTATTGGAGCTTGGCAAAAACGTGAGCAAAATGCACTTGAAGCACTGCTTATGGGTGCTAAAAATATTCCAAATGATTCGTCTTTGAGAAAATGTGCAAATGGAAGAATCTCAAGAGAAAAGCTAAATGTATGTATAAGCATAGCCGAGAAAAATGCTACAAGTGGACTAACGTGGCTAAGTGTAATAGCATCTACTTCGCCTTTTATCGGTCTTTTTGGAACCGTTGTTTCTATTTTAGAGACATTTTCACAGCTTGGAAATGGTGGAGGTTCATCACTTGGTATTATCGCTCCAGCTATTTCAGAGGCACTTGTTGCAACTGGTTGCGGAATTTTTGTTGCCATCCCAGCATATACATTTAATTTACTCATAAAAAGAAAAGCTTATGAATTAATGAGTGTTATTGAGCGTCAGGCTGATGTTATGATAGCACTTAAAAAAGATGATGAGATACTATAAATGGCCGTTAAATTTACCGATGAGACACCAGAGCTAAATATAACTCCTCTTGTTGATATTATGCTTGTTTTACTAGCCATTTTAATGGTTACTATGCCAACTATAACATATCAAGAGGATATTACTCTTCCAGATGGTTCAAAGGCGAAAACTTCAACATCTAAGCAAAAAGACCTTATAGTATCTATAAATTCGCAAGGACAAGTTAGAATTGATCAGAGTACTATGAGCCTTGCTGAGTTTCCTGATAATATTGCATTAATGAGTACAAAATACGATAAAACCTCGCCTATCTATATAAAAGCTGACAAAAATTTAAAATACGATGATGTTATGTTTGTATTAAAGACTTTGAAAGGTGCTGGTTTTAATAAAGTAGCTTTAGAGACAAACGGTTAAGATGTCAAATAAAGTTAAATTTCCAACGCTTAGTTCGTTTCTTGTAGCGTTTTGTATTTACGTTACTATTATACTTATTTTATTTATAAAGCTTACATTTTTTGTAGAGCCTCCTAAAAAATATACCGATGATAAAGATGCTATTATGGATGTGGTTATGGTTGATAGGGAGGTTGATCAAACCATTAAAGCTCCAAAACAAGCAGATGAAGTAGTTAAAGAGACAAAGCCTGAACCAAAAAAGGAGTCAGAAGAAGATAAACAAGAGACTACAAATAAGCCTGTTGTACCAGATGAACCATTACCTACCCCAAGCTTACCAACTCCTCCAAAAGAGGAACCAAAACCTGAGCCTAAAAAACCAGAACCAAAACCAGAAATTTTAAAACCAAGTGAAGAGTCTAAAGAAGATGTTAAACCAGAGCCAAAACCTGAGCCTAAGCCTACACCAAAGCCAGTTGAAAAGCCAAAACCCAAAGAGCCAAATATAAAAGATCTCTTTAGTGACATAGACCCTACAAAACTCAAAAAAGATGATGGTATAAAAAAGGTTGAAAATAAAGTGCAAAGCCGTAAAAAGAGCGAGGCTTCTAGCTCAAAGGCTGCAAAAGAGGCTAGTGATATTATAAAAAGCCTAAAGATAGATCAAAATCCAACCGCTCCGAAATCACAATCTACCGGTACTTACGATCCACTAATGGGTGCGATAACAAAACAAATTCAAAGAAGATGGCAAAGCTATAAGGCTGATTCTGCAAATTTGGCTAAAGTTAAAGTTATGATAGATCAAAGTGGAAATTTCAACTATGAAATTTTAGAGCTATCATACAATGAAGAGTTTAATGCAAAGGTAAAAGAGTGTCTGGAAAAGCTTACTGCAGAGAAATTTCCATTTAATCCAGACAAAAGTACTACTTTTAATTTAAATTTAGAAGATAAAATAAACTAAAATTTATAAATTTACGGAGTAGAGATGAAGAAAATTTTTCTTTTTTTGTGTGTTGCTCTAGGGCTTTATGCTGCTGACGCGACCATATCTGTTATTAACCAAGGTGTTGCTTTGCCAAAGATAGCTTTGCAAGATGCAACTACAGCTGTTAGTGATGCGGGCTTTAAAGATAAATTCTTTAAGATCATGCTAGGTGACTTGAAAGTTAGCTCTGACTTTGAGGTTATCGAAGATCACGTGCCTTCAACCTATGAGGGAACAGCAGCTACAAATACAATGAGCGACAAAGGTGTTGAGCTTATCTTTAGATATGCTCTTGAAGGTTCTATGGGCTCACCTCTTACTTTAAGAGTAAAACTCATCGATGCTAAAACAGCAACTACAAGGTATGAGAGAGTCTATAATATGCCTGATGGTGCAAAGTATCCGTTTTTAGCGCATAAAAGTATAGTTGAGCTTACTAATGAACTAAATTTACCACCAGTTGGCTGGATGGAAAAATTTATTATTCTTTCAAAATATACTTCAGCTCGCCAAAGTTCTATCATAGTTGCTGATTATACACTTACATATCAAAAGACCATAGTAAGTGGTGGACTAAATATTTTCCCAAAATGGGCAGGAGCCGATCAAAGTAAATTTTACTATACATCTTATGTGAATAATAAGCCAACTTTATTTAGATATGATCTAAATTCTGGTACAAAAACAAAGATAATTGATAGCATTGGCATGCTTATAGCCTCAGATGTTAGTAAAGATGGAAGTAAAATTTTATTAACTATGGCACCAAAAGATCAACCAGATATATTTATCTATAATACAAATAGCAAAAATTTGACGCAGATTACTAATTATCCAGGCATAGATGTAAATGGAAATTTTGTAGATAATGATAGTAAGATAGTTTTTGTATCAGATAGGCTTGGTTATCCTAATGTTTTTGCAACTCCTGCGATTTCTGGCGGAAGCGTTGAACAAATGGTATTTCATGGTAAGAATAATAACTCTGTAAGCACATTTGAAAATTATGTTGTTTATTCAAGCAGGGAAGCAAGCGGTAGTTTTAATATATATCTAATTTCAACTCAAACGGATTTTATACGACAGCTTACAGCAAATGGCAAAAATAACTATCCAAGATTCTCAAGCGATGGGCAAAGTGTTGTCTTTATAAAAGAGCTTGGCGGTCAAAGTTCACTAGGTGTTGTTAGGCTAAATGAAAACAGAAGTTTTCAGTTTCCTTTAAAAGTAGGAAAAATTCAATCTATAGATTGGTAATATTCTGATAAAATTTAAGATTTTTGTGATATAATTCGACCAAATTTCTAAAAAAGGATAAGGAATGAAAAAAGTAGTTCTAGCAAGTGTTGCAGTTGCAACTTTATTGTTGAGCGGTTGTAGCTCAAAAAACCCTGAAGTTGATATGAATTCAAATTCAAATCAATCTGCAGACAATTCAGGTAGCATGAGCGATGCTGATAGATTAGCAGCTCTTATTGCTAACATCGAGAGTCAAGTTAAAAGTGTATACTTTGACTTTGATAAATTTAATATCAAAGCTGATCAACAAGGTGTTGTTAGCTCAAATGCATCAGTATTCAACCAAGCTGACGCTCAAGCTCTTTCTATAAAAGTAGAAGGTAACTGCGATGAGTGGGGTACAGATGAGTATAACTATGCTCTTGGTTTAAAACGTGCTAAAAGTGCTAAAGATGCTCTTGTAAGAAATGGCGTTAGTGCTGATAGAATCGCTGTAGTTAGCTTCGGCGAAAGTAATCCAGTTTGTACAGACAAAACAAAAGCTTGCGATGCTCAAAATAGACGTGCAGATTTCAAAGTACTTCCGTAATTTATAATTAAATAATAATGAATAAAAAAATAATTGTAGTGGCTCTGATTGGAGCCACTATCTCTATTACCTCCGGCCAAGAGATTTCAGCTTTTGATGCAGGCAATATGGATAGTGCGAATCCATATGGTCTAACCGACAATGAAAAAGTTACCCTAAATAATAAGCGAAGTGTTCAAAATATTGAAGAGAATATGAATAGTGTTTTAGAACAACTTCAAGGTTTGCAAAGCTTGTTTGAGAGCATGAGTGCTAGAATGAATAAACTTGAGCAAAGAATGAACGATATCGAAACCAAAGTCAATGGTGGTATAAGCGATTCTGGTGTAAGTTTGACATCATTAAAAGCTTATGTTGATGAGACTAGGGATATACAAGACAAAAACTACAAAAATATTACTGCTGCCTTAAATAAATTAGGTGCAATAATGGATAAAAATGCTGCCCAACCAAAGCAAAATGCAAATCCAAAACAACAAAGTAAGTCAACTTCAAATTTTAGTGGAAAAAGCGATAAAGATATTTTGGCTGATGGCATTAAACTTCTAAATTCTGGCAATAGCACAGAAGCAGCTGAATATTTTGAATATTTAAATAAAAAAGGCTATAAAACTGGTGCAACAAATTATTATTTAGGTGAAGTTGCTTACAGTCAAAAATCATACAGTACAGCTATACAATACTACAAAAAAAGCATACAGAACGAAGATAAGGCTGACTATACACCAAAACTTCTATATCACACAGCTATAAGCTTTGATAAGATAGGTGATACGCAAAGTGCAAATAGATTTTATAAGGCTTTAAAAGTCGGTTATCCAGATAGTAAAGAAGCCAAAGCCTCTCCTAATAGAAACTAAATTTTAATCTTTTTTAGATATAATCCCACATTAATCGAGAAACCAAATCTAAGGAGATTATTGTGAGTAAAGATCAAGTTATAACTATGTTTTACGAACTAAAAGATGCTAACACTGGTGAAATTTTAGAGTCAAACATGCAAGAAGGTGGCCAAATTTCATTTATAACAGGGCATGGCCATATTATAGAAAAGCTTGAAGAAGAAGTAAGTAAACTAAAATCAGGCGAAAGAGCAACTATAAGCGTAAAGGCAGCAGAGGGTTGTGGTGAATATAATAATGAGGCCATTCAGTCGTTACCAAAAGAGCAGTTTGCTGGTATAGATTTACATGAAGGAATGGAACTTTTTGGTCAAAATGAGGATGGCTCAAGCGTTCGTGTTATTGTTAAAGAGATCAAAGATGACGAAGTAACAGTTGATTTTAATCACCCATATGCTGGTAAAGATTTGCTATTTAATGTTGAAGTTTTAGAAGTTAGAGATGCGACAGAAGATGAAAAAGCAACAGGCATGGTAGCTGGGGCTCATACTTGCGGTTGCGGTGGTCACGATCATGAGCATGAGCATGAGTGCTGCGGGGGTCATGGACACGGGCATGGACACGGACACGAGGATGGTGGTTGCGGTTGCGGTGGACACGGACATCACCATCACTAAGAAGCTAATATGAAAAAATTTGCTTTTGTTTTTGCGGGCCAAGGCTCGCAAAATATTGGTATGGGAAAAGACTTTTACGAAAATTTTTCTACTGCTAAACTACTTTTAAATGATGCTTGTAATGACACTGGCATTGATTATAAAGAGCTTTTATTCACACAAAACGATAAGTTGGATAAAACAGAATTTACTCAGCCAGCTATCGTCTTAAACTCGCTAATGACTTATTTGGCTTTTTCAAATTTTATTAAAGAAAAACCAGAATTTAGCCTTGGGCACTCACTTGGAGAATTTACTGCTCTTGCAGTTAGTGGAGCATTTAATTTTATTGATGCGATTAGGTTTGTAAATTTGCGTGGTAAATTTATGCAAGAAGCCTGCGTTGGCAAAGATGCTGGCATGATGGTAGTTCTTGGACTTAGTGATGAAGTGGTTGAAGAAATTTGTAAAAAAGCAAGAGAAGAAGGTTTACAAATTTATGCTGCAAACTACAACTGCGATGGACAAATCGTTGTCGCTGGCGTAAGAGCTGATCTTGCTAGCTATGAAGCAAAATTTAAAGAAGCTGGCGCAAAAAGAGCAATGCTTTTAAATATGTCAGTAGCAAGCCATTGTCCGATACTTGAGCCAGCTAGTGTTAGACTGGCAAGCGAGCTTGAGAGTACTTTGGCTACCAAATTTTCTCCTGTTGTCTCAAATGTAAATGCTAAAATTTATACCGATAAAAGTGAAGCACTAGTTCTGCTAAAAGAGCAGCTAATAAAACCAGTTTGCTATAAACAAAGCATTAAAAACTATGAAAATAATGTTGATTGTTTTATCGAGCTTGGTGCTGCGACGTTAAAGGGCATCAATAAAAAAATTACCGAAAAGCCAACTTATAGTATTACTGATATGGCAAGTCTTGAAGAAGTTGTGAAAATTTTGGAGGAGAGATGATAGCGATACTTGGAGCTATGCAAGAGGAGATAACACCGATCCTTGAAATGGTTGGTGAATATAAAACTGTTCAATATGCAAATAATAAATTTTACTTAGCAAACTATAAAGGAAAAGAGCTAGTCATTGCCTATTCAAAGATAGGTAAGGTAAATGTAGCTATAACAGCAACTTTGATGATAGAAAAATTTAAGGCCTCAAAGTTGCTCTTTACTGGCGTAGCTGGCTCACTCGATGAGAGCCTAAAAATAGGCGATATGCTTTATGCTACTAGCTTAGTGCAGCATGATCTTGATATTACGGCTTTTGGACATCCTTATGGCTATGTGCCAGGCACAAGTATATTTGTCAAAAGCGATGAAGGACTAAACGAACTGGCAAAAAAGATAGCCGATAAAAAAGATATGAGCTTAAGTGCTGGTATTATTGCGACTGGAGATCAGTTTATCTGCGATAATGAAAAGAAAACTTGGATTAAAAAGATATTTAATGCGAGCGCTACCGAGATGGAAGGTGCTAGCGTTGCACTAGTTTGCGAAACACTTGGTGTGCCATTTTTTATACTAAGAGCTATCAGCGATGGAGCTGGTGATGCAGCAGAGTTTGACTTTGATAAATTTTTGCAAGATTCAGCAAATGTTAGTGCAAAATTTATACTTGAAATGGTAGAAAGCTTATGATAGAGCTTAGTAAAAGGCTTCTTAGGCAAGTTGGTCAGACAAATGCCAGATACAAGATGATAGAGGGCGGAGATAATATCTTGCTTGGTCTTAGCGGTGGTAAAGATAGCCTCGCACTAGCTCACGTACTAAAGCATATCCAAAACGTTACACCTGAAAAATTTGAGTTTAAAGCAGTAACACTAAGCTACGGCATGGGTGAGGACTACGCTTATCTTACAAAGCATTGCAATGAGCACGGAATAGAGCACGAAGTAATAGATAGCTCAATTTTTGAAATTTCAAAAGAGAAAATCCGTAAGAATTCTAGTTTTTGTAGTTTCTTTTCTCGTATGAGAAGAGGTTATCTTTATACTTACGCCTTAAAGCATGGTTTTAATAAACTCGCGATTGCTCATCATTTAGATGATGCGGCGGAGAGCTTTTTTATGAATTTTACCTATAATGGTGCACTAAGGACGCTTGCTCCAAAATATACTGCAAAAAATGGAATCACGGTTATTAGGCCATTTATCTTCGTTCGCGAGAGACAGCTTCGCGAAAATGCTATCAAAAATGAATTAAGAGTCATTGGCGATGAAGCATGCCCTGCAATGAGATTTGACGTGAAGATGCCGCATGCTAGATATGAAACCAAACAGCTTTTAGCAACCTTAGAAAAAGAAAATCCAAAACTTTTTACTTCGCTAAAAGCAGCATTTGAAAATATCCATACTGATACTTTTTTTGCTCTCAATAGTAGTAGTGAAGAGTAAAATTTTACTTGCTTTTTGGGACTAATCCTAAGAAGCAAGCTATAAATATTTCTATTTTAATTGGCTTTTATCAAAATAAATAAAAAACAGCAATTTTTAATCTTCTTTTTAAAAATTTTTTACTCTTTGGTTGTAATTTTATAATTTGGAAATTTGAAGTTAAAAAATAGTCATATACTTTAAAGAATAAGATGATAGATATTTAAGATAGCAAGTATAGCTTAAAGTCCGTCAAGTAAAATTTTATAAAGGCGGTTTATCTCATCGTCATTTAGCTCGATCGTGCTTTTTGTATCAAATAAATTTTTGATCTTACCAGCGTCAAATTCGCTCCTATCTAGGCAGTGCTTGTGAGAGGGCAAAAAGCCACGAGTTAGGCAAAGCTCGCTCTCTATCTCCTCATCACAGATAAAGCACTCAAGCTCGCTGTGAAGCCTACCTTCATACTCTAAAATTTTAACGTAGCTTTCGATGATAAGGCGTTTTGGATTTTGTAGCTGCATCTGCTTGGCGCAGCGATCAAGCTCGTTAAAGTAAATTTCATCGAGCTGCTCGACCTCTTTTAGATGATCATAAAGTAGGCGCATGAACTGCTGCCAAATGATGAGCTTATCGCGCTCTAGTAGCCACTTAAAGCCAAGGTGAAGTATGCTTCTAAGCTTTGGTAGAAATTTCGCATCTTGCTCTAGCTCAAAGTCGATCTTATAGCCAGTCATGATATTTGAGTGGCGTGCGCCAAAAAATCTATACGACTTTACGAGCAAATTTGTCGTTAGCACAAAGACTAAAAGGTCCTCGTCTCTGACCTTTTGCACACGCAGGATGTAGCCTTGCATCTAGGCAAAAAACTCCCTTATGCGCTCTCTCATCGCTGTCGTGTCTTTGATGAAATTTATATCGTTTCTAAAGGTTGTTGCACCGTCGATGCCCTTGCTGTACTGATGTAAATGCTTTCTAAATATGCAAAGCCCATGCTCGCCGTAATGCTCGATCATCGCATCAAAGTGGGCTAGTATGATCTTTTGCTTTAGCGCTTTATCCACGCTAGTTTTAGTCTTTATCTCGTGAAATATCCAAGGATTACCAATACTTGCTCTACCGATCATGAGAGCGTCACACTTTGTAAGGTTTAAAATTTCATCTGCATTTTGCGCATTTATATCGCCATTTGCAACGACTGGGATTTTTACGCTCGCCTTTACTCTAGCGATCGCTTCGTAATCAACCTTTGCGCTGTATCCCCCAGCTCTTGTACGTCCATGCACTGCGATATAGTTTGCACCTGCTTCTTCACAGGCCTTTGCGATCTTTTCTTCATTTTTGTCGTTAAAGCCAAGTCTAAATTTAACGCTTAGGCTCTCTTTGTTTGAGACGCTTTTTATAGCTGAGATTATGCTTTGAAGTTTGTCAAGATCGTTTAGTAATGCAGAACCTGCTCCTTGTCTAACGACCTTTGGTACTGGGCAGCCGCAGTTTAGATCGAGCCCATAAATCCCATCAAATTTATTGATAATTTGCACAGCTTTTTTTATATTTTCTGTGTCATTGCCAGCTATTTGAACTACATAAGGCTCTTCGTTTGGGGATTTTTTAATCATTTCAAGCGTTTTGTCACTGCTCTCATATACTAGAGCGTTTGCGCTGATCATCTCGCTAACAGTGACATCGCAGCCAAATTTCTTAACTACGCTTCTTAGTGGCAAGTCAGAAAAACCAGCAAGAGGTGCTAAGAAAAGTGGCTTTTTACTAAAGTCTATCATTTAAAAAATAACGAGCTAGGCACCATTTTGCCGTTATCTCGTAAAAACAGCAAGACCTTTATCTCTTTAAACTCATCTGGGTCGCTACCTTCGATAGCCTCTCTTACTTTATCAAGCATCTGAAGCTCAAATAGCGCATATACGTAAGCCTCATCAGCATCAGCATGGATGCTTTTTAACTTCTCAAAGATGCCGATAAATGCATCTGGTTTTAGCTTATTTTTAAGCATTATGGCTGCTTTGTCGTATTGTGCTTTTGTAACTTTTGCGTTGTTTAAAAGATCAAAAATTTCATCACTGCTTAGATCAATCTCGTCATTTACAAATCGGGTAATAATAAGCATTATATCTTCACTTGCTAGCTCAAAATTTAATCTTTTGATCTCGCTAAAAGAAGCTACTTTTATGAGTTTATCAAATGCAGCTTTTTTAAGACTCTCGTTTTGATCTTGATTTTTAAGTATGTCAAGATAGTAAGTAGGTAGTTGCTCGATTTTATTTAGCTCATTTAGGATATTTAACTTGCTATCTTTTGCTAGTCTAAATTTCTTTAGATCGACGATCTCTTTATTTTTTATACTTTTTATAGTTTGTAAGATATTGTTTATCTCGGCATCATCTACACCGACATCTTTAAGCTCGCCTACTGGTGAGATAGAACGAGTAAGCTGTGAGGCGATCTTGTAAGTGTCGGTTTTGAAGTCTTTGTTGCTCTCAAAGCCAAGAAGCGTCTCTTTGGCTAAGTCTTTATAAAGCTGGCTATCTTTTTTGATCCATTTTTTATATCTATAAAAAGCATATCCATGATAAGCGATATGAAGTAGGGCAAGAAGTGCTAAAACAGCTACTGGAAGAGCGACCCAAATAGCAATTGGCAAAGTTATAGTTTGGCCTAAAAGCTCAAATGTGTAATCAGAACTATTAAGAGAATAAGTAAGCCCTGCAACAACTACTATGTAGATTATGCAGTAGACGAGAAATTTTCTAGTTTTCATGTTTTCTCCTTAGTTTTTTGCTGTTTTTTCGATTATTTCACGGCAAGTTATGCAGTATTTTGCATGTGGTTTTACCTTTAGTCGCGGTATACTGATCTCCTCTTCACACATATCACAAATTCCATAAGTTTTGTTTGCTATCTTCTCTAGTGCTTCATCTATTTCTGATAGCTCCGCTCTTTGTTGCGTCGAGATGGAATGCTCTATTAGCTGGTCTGTATTTACCGAGGCTATATCAAACTCATCGCTTACACCACTATCTCTTAAGCCATTTACTTCAACAGATGAATCATAGATATTTTTTTTGATCTGTAATTTTCTTTCTTCAAGTAATTTTTTAAAAAAATTTAGCTCAGTTTGTGTCATTTATATTCCTTTATTTGTGATATGGGTGGTTTGCATTTATGCAAAGTGCTCTAAAAATTTGCTCAAAAAGTACAAGCTTGGCAACCTTATGTGCCATCGTCATCTTGCTTAAGCTTACAATTTTTTGCGCTTTATTCTTTAAATTTTGGCTAAGGCCATAAGCTCCACCTATGAAAAAGTTAATTTGTGAATTTGAGTTTAAAATTTGTGCGAATTCTTGGCTGTCAAGTTGCAAGCCATTTTCATCAAGCATTACGCAAAAGCCTTTTAAATTTGGCTCATAAATTTCATCATAAGCTCTTAATGCTTCGCTTTTTCCAGTACTTTGAGCTTTTGCTATTTTTTCATTGAAAAAGACTTTATCGTTTATCTTGGCAAATTTTGCACTCATTTTTATATATTCTTGTATCTCGTTTTCAAAGTTGTCACGTGATGATTTTTGAATGCTAAAAACTGAAATTTCCAAATTTAGCCTTTGGTTTTTAGCTTTAGTTCAAAGTTGTTTCCACTCTCATCTTGGTTATCTTTTTGATGTATTGTCTTATTATTTGTGAGAAATTTAACCATATCGCTTATATATTTTTTATGTTCGCTTCTTGGCACAATAGCATCGATTAAGCCATGTTCTAATAAAAACTCGGCTCTTTGAAATCCCTCTGGAAGGTCAGCACCAATGGTTTGTTTGATGACCCTTTGACCGGCAAAGCCTATTAAAGCGCCAGGTTCAGCGATTATTAGATCTCCAAGCCAAGCAAAAGAGGCGCTAACACCACCCATTGTCGGATCAGTAAGTATTGAGATGTAAGGTAGTTTCGCTTCATCAAGTAGTTTTAAAGCAGCTGATGTCTTTGACATTTGCATCAAAGAGAATGTGCTCTCTTGCATTCTAGCTCCACCTGAAGCACTCACTATGACTAAAGCTTGGCGTTTTTCTATTGCTCGTTTTATCGCTCTTACGATCTTTTCACCCTCAACTGAAGCTAGCGAACCACCCATGAAGCCAAAGTCAAAAACAACTAGCTGGATCTCTTGTCCGTCGCATTTACCTTCGCCACATATCACTGAGCTTGTGTGTCCTGTTTTTTCTTTATTTTCTGTGATTCTTTTTTTGTATGATTTTTTATCAACAAAATTTAATGGATCTACCGGTTTTAAATTCGCGTCAAATTCTACAAAGCTACCTTCATCGCAGATCAAATTTATGCGATCATCAGCTTTTAATCTCATATGATAGCCGCATTTTGGGCAAACATTAAAACAAGCTTCAACTTCTTTGTAGTACATCAGTGAGTGACAATTATCGCATTTTACCCAGTGCGTAGGTGCTTCTTCTGGACGAGGTTGAGCTTTTCTTATCTTTGAAAAAATGTCTGAGAAATTCATCTTTTTACCCACTTATATTAAAAATTGTGGGATTATATCTAATGTTTGCCTTGCTTTTTCTTATATGACTTAAAGTTTGTTTATTTGTAGAGGTTTGAAGGGGTAAGTTAGCCCCTTCAAAGTATCTTATTAGAAGCGTCTTCCGATAGTAAACTCAAATGTATTTGTATCATCGCCCTCTTTAGGTTTAAGAGCTTTTGCAAAGATTAGTTGAAGTGGTCCAATAGGAGTTATCCATTCGATACCAGTACCAACTGAAGATCTTTTTATCTCATTTAGGCTATTCTCACCGATCATGCCGTAGTCATAAAATACAACACCACGCATTTTGACACGATCTATTATAGGGAAGCTTATTTCGGCTGAATTATTAAATGAAGTTTCGCCGCCATATTCGTAGTAGTCGCCATTATATTTTACCTTTGGAGATACTGTTCTGCTTTCGTAACCACGTAAGCTTCTTATACCACCAAGGTAAAGTCTTTCGTTGATCGGAGTATATCCTCTTTCCCAAATTTTGCCAAAGCTAGCTTTATATCTTAAGATAAGATCGTAGTCGATGTACTCTCTAAGACCTAGATAGTAGTTAAAATTTGTGCGATTTTTGATAAAGTCTATATCGCCACCAAGCCCAGCTATCTCAAATGATGTGCTAGCTATGATGCCACGTCTTGGTAAGTAATAATCATCAGTGCTGTTATATGTTAAAGCCGGAGTTATAGCGCTTTTTATAGCTTTACCTTCTCTATAAATTTCTTTTTTGGTTTTTGTGTTGATATCTCTTAGTTCATCATCTTTTAAAGTAATTTTGCTTTGCTCAATGTTGTAAGTAAGTGATGCGCTTAAATTTCTAGTTAGTTTTCTACCTAGTGTTGTGCTAAAGCCATAGCTTCTCTCTTTGTATGTTCTCCAGTCATAGTCATTTGCGTAAAGTGTTCCACCAAGGCTATACTCTGAGTCGAAAATTCTTGGGTTTGTAAGACTTATCTGGCCTGAAAGCTCTCTGTCGCTCTTATCTACGCTTACTTGTCCTTGAAGACCAGAACCAAAGATATTTGTGTCAGAAAGTGCTGCATTTAGTAGTAGTCCGTCGCTGCTGCCGTATCCGATACCACCACTTATTGATCCAGTTGAAGCCTCTTTTACTTTTACTTTTAGATCAACTGTATTTTTATCAACCGGATCTTCTTCTATCTCAACGTCATCAAAGTAGCTTGTTCTTTTTAATGCATCTTTTGAGTCTTGAAGGTCAGTTCTACTATATAAATTTCCTTCAGTTAGATAAAGTTCACGTCTTACAACGCGGTCAACAGTCCTATCGTTTCCTGAAATTTGAACATTTCTTATATATACTTTTTCGCCAGGATCTACTTCATAATCAATATCGACAGTTTTATTTTCATCAAATTTATCAGTCTTTGGATAGACTTTTACAAACGCATAACCTTTATCAGCAACCATATCATCAAGCTTTTTCATATCTTGGCGAAGTCTTGCTGAGTTCATCGTATCGCCAGCCTCAAGCCTAAAGTCATCTATAATCTTTTTAGTGTCAAGCTCTAGCTCCTCAGGTGCTGTAATACTTACATTTGAAACCTTATAAGGCTCACCCTCATGAACATAATAAGTAAGATCAGCTGTGTAGTTATCAAACGATGAATTTAAATAAGGTGACGAAATAGTCGCGTCCAAATAGCCTTTTTGGAAATATTTGTCTTGTATTCTTGCTGGATCATTTTCAAGCTCGAAAAGTTTAACTTTACCATCATTTCTGCCCCAAAGCCAGCCCATAAATTCTCTACTTTTATTTGCAACTACTGGCTCAATGTCGTCATAATCAAACTCTTTTGCACCGACTAAATTTACATTTTTGATTATCATATTTTCGCCACGGTTTATATTGAGTGTTATAAAAAGTGAGCTGTCATTATCTGCAACTGGTTGCTTTTCTACGTCAACAACTGTGTCAAAGTAGCCCTTTGACTCATAATACTGGCGAATTCTCTCTTTTGTTTTTTCAATTGTAAGCTCATCATACATATTGCCTGGCTTGATGTTAATTAGTGACTCTATGGCGGTTTTGTCGTTTGTTACAACACCTTTTAGATCGACTCTAGCGACACTTGGTTTTTCTTTTACAACCACCAAAAGATTGCCATTACCTGTATCTTCTATGTAGATATCATCGAAATAGTTTTGTTTGTATAAATTTGTGATCGCCTTATCGCTAAGCTTTGGAGTCAGATCCTGACCGACTTTTAAGCCCATTATTTGGCTTGCTACTTCAGGCGAAAGGTGAATTAGGCCTTTAAAATTTATTGACTGGATTGTTTGTGCGCTTAGGCCACTGAAAGCTAATGCTAATAAAAATAATTTCTTTTTCATTAAATTTAACCTAGAGTTTTAGTATAAATGCGTATAATATCATATTTTATTTTTAATAAATTTAAATTTTATAATTTTGAAGGTTTTTTATGAAAATAGGTATCATCGGACTTGGTCTTATGGGTGGCTCGCTTGGTCTTGCACTAAAAGATGAAAAATTAATCTCTTGTGTTAGCGGATATGATAAAGATGAAAATCACAGCAAAAAAGCGCTCGAACTTGGCTTGGTGCATGAAATTCTAAGCATCGATGAGATGAAAAAGAAGTGTGACATAATCTTTTTAGCTGTGCCAGTAGAAGCTATCGTAAGCATTGTGCAAAATTTAACCGATATTAGCGAAGATACAACTATTGTTGATTTTGGCTCAACCAAACAAAAGATCATCGAGGCTGTGCCAGAAAAAATTCGTAAAAATTTCATTCCAGCTCATCCAATGGCAGGTACCGAGTATTCTGGTCCAGAGGCTGCCTTTAAATCACTTTACACAGGAGCAACTGTTATCGTTTGTGACTTTGCTGAGAGCGCAGAAAAACACGTAAAAAGAAGCGTAGAGTTATTTTCTTGTCTTGGCATGAAGATCATTTTTATGAGTGCGAAAGAGCATGATCATCACGTGGGTCTTATTTCACATTTGCCTCATGCGATTGCATTTTCGCTTGCTAGTGGGATTTTAAAAGAAGAGGATAAAAGGCACATCGTAGCACTTGGTGGACCTACATTTAAGGGCATGATACGTGTTGCAAAGAGTTCGCCTTTTATGTGGAGCGATATCTTTAAGCAAAATAAAAATAATGTTGTTGAAGCCATAAATATGTTTGAAGAAGAGCTAAATTTGTGCAAAGATCTCATAAAAGATGAACGCTGGGATGAACTTTTTGCTTGGATGAGCGACGCTAGAGCCGTAAGAGAAATTTTGTAATTAACTAAAAATTTATTGATTTACGTGTAAAATTTTGCAAATTAAATTTAAGGTAAAAATATATGTATAGACGTGGAGTTGGCGGATTTGGTATTGTTGTGCTTTTGCTAATTTTAATTTTAGCCGGTGGTTTTGGCTACGCTTTGATGTCAAAAGATTTTGAGCGAAATGAACCGATAATCGGTGTTGCTGATAAGGTTTATTGGAATCTTAGAACCCCAATGAATATCAAATTTAAAGACGATAGCGGTATAAAATTTGTACGAATTAGTATGAATGATGGGAAAAATGATCTAAATTTATTAAATCAAATCATACAAAATCCAAGTACCGAGCTTGATGTAAATTTAACCTTTCCAAAGACTGGCTTTTTTGCTCAAAAAGATACTTATGAGATGAATATTGAAGCTGTAGATACTAGCAAATGGAGCTTTTTTACTGGCAATAAAGCTAGTAAAAAAGTCGAAGTAGTGCTTGATACTTCAAAGCCTGATCTTTATGTGCTTTCGCAGTCTTATTCTATCTCAAAAGGTGGTAGCGCGGTTGTGGTCTTTAGAGCAACTGATAATCAGCTAAAAGAGGTCTATGTCCAGACAAATTTTGGTAAGAAATTTAAGGCAGTGCCATTTTATAAAGAGGGCTTTTATGCAGCACTTGTTGCTTGGCCAGTTCAGGTTGAAAATTTTAGTGCTGAGGTCATTGCAAGAGACTTTGCAGGTAACGAAAGTAAGTCACATGTTAGATATTTTTATGAAAATGTAAAGTATAAAACTTCAACTATTACATTAAACGATAGATTTTTAGATGGTAAGATAGTTGATTTAACGGATCAATATGCAAAAGATCCAAGTGCGCTTTCAAGGCTTGAAAAAATGAGATTTGTCAATGAGACGCTTCGAAACTCAAATGAGGAAAAGATAACAGCACTTACTACAAATCCTGGCGATGAGATGTTAGCTGGCTTTAGTGTGACACCATTTTACCCACTAAGAAATGGTAAAAAAGTGGCTGACTTCGCCGATCACCGATACTATACATATAATAACGAGCAAGTAAGCGAATCTTGGCATATGGGAATAGACTTTGCAAGTGTGGCCGCAGCTCCTATTATAGCTAGCAATGCTGGTCGTGTTGTGCTAGCATCTGAAAATGGAATTTATGGATTAAATATTGTGATCGATCATGGATTTGGGCTTTATTCGCTTTATGGACACTGCTCAAGCACTAGAGTAAAAGAGGGCGATATGGTGGCAGCTGGCGATCAGATAGGTACTACTGGAACTAGTGGTCTTGCACTTGGTGATCACCTTCACTTTGGAATTTTAGTCCAAGGCGAAGAGGTGAGACCACAACAATGGATGGATAAAAAGTGGATAAAGGACAATATCACAAGTGTTTTAGATGCTGCAAAAGCGATGATAGACAAGAACTAAAAAATTTGCAAAATTGATTTTTTAGTGCTATCATAAGCGGATTAAAAATATAAGGAAAATTCTTGAAACAAACTACTATCGCAAGACGCGTTGAGACCGTTGGTATAGGGCTTCATAAAGGTGAGCCGATAAGACTTATACTAGAACCTCTTGATGCAAATTCTGGCATTATTTTGCACCGCGAAGATCTTGGTATTAGTTTTAAAGCCGAACCTAAAAATGTGATAAATACGCAGATGGCAACCGTTGTTGGCAATGAAAAGGGCTTTATTAGTACGATCGAACACCTGATGTCAGCCATAAATGGTTATGGTATTGATAATATTAGAATTTCTGTTGATGCAAATGAAATTCCAGTGATGGATGGTAGTGCAATAAGCTTTTGTATGCTACTTGATGAGGCTGGCATAAGATATCTTGATGCTGGCAAAAAAGTAATTCTTGTCAGACGTGAAGTTGAAGTCGTTGAGGGTTCTAAATTTGTACGAACTTCACCTTCAAGAAGTCCAAAATTTGACTATACGATAAAATTTGATCATCCAGTTATTGGTGAACAAAGATATGTTTTTGATTTTAGTAAAAGCTCTTTTATAAAAAATATAGCTCGTGCTAGAACTTTTGGGTTTTTGAAAGATTTACAGCGTTTGCAAGCTCAAAATTTAGCCCTTGGTGCATCACTTGATAATGCCGTGGCAATCGATGATACGCATATCCTAAATCCAGAGGGTTTGAGATTTGAAAATGAGTTTGTAAGGCATAAAATTTTAGATGCAATTGGTGATTTGAGCTTGCTTGGAGCACCTTTATTGGGCGATTATACAGCATTTGCTGGAAGCCACGATCTAAATCACAAATTAACTCTTGCTTTGATGTCCGATGAGAAAAACTACGAGATCGCAACTCTAAATGGTGAACTTCTAAAAGAGTATCAAAAGGTATTTGCATAGAAAATATTGAAATTTTAGTTGTCTCTTTATCTACTCCGCTTTTAGTTGGAGTATATAAAGACGGCGTAAAATTTGATGAAATTACGACTGATGAACATGTCAGTGAAGCTTTGATAAAAATCTTAGAAAATTTATCGTCTAAATTTAATATCACAAAAATTATCTATTCAAATACGCCTGGAAGCTTTATGGGGCTAAAGGTGGCCTATGTTATTTTAAAGACTTTCTCTTTAGCAAAGGGTTGCGAATTTTATGCGGTTAGTGGCTTTAGCTTAAATGGTCACCAAGCGATAAGAGCAAATAAAAATTTAAGTTTTGTTTTAAAAGATGGCAAAATTTCACTTGAAAAAGTGGAGCCAGTAGGATTTAGGTTGCCTTTAAATTTAGATGAATTAAAACTAAATTCAGATACACTTCCAGATTATATCATCCAAGCAGTTTAGGAGAAATTTTGAATATCTTAGTGCCTGCAACAAGTGCTAATTTGGGCCCTGGTTTTGATGCTTTGGGGCTTAGTTTGAAGCTTTTTAATAGCGTGAAAATCGAGCCAGCAAAATTTAGCTCAGTGTCGATAAACGGCGAAGGCAGCGGAAGTGTAAATTTAAAGAGAAATAATATATTCTTAAGTATTTTTAATGAAATTTTTTTTGAGCTAACTGGTAAAAATGAAAATTTTAGAGTCGTTTTTGAAAATAATATCCCATTTTCAAGGGGACTTGGTAGTAGCTCCGCTGTGATCGTTGGAGCCATTGCTTCAGCCTACGAAATGGCTGGCTTTAAGGCAAGCAAAGAGACAGTTTTAAATAAAGCTATCATCTATGAAACCCATCCTGATAATATCTCGCCAGCAGTTCACGGTGGATTTATCAGCGCGATCGTAAAAAATGGTAATGTTTACGCAAATAAAATAAGTTTAAGCGATGAGATAAAAGCAGTAGTTGTTATCCCAAATAAACCGATGAGCACATCCTCGTCAAGACAAATTTTACCAAAGAACTATACGATGAAAGAGTGTGTAAATAACTTATCTCATGCCGCTTTTTTAACATCTTGTTTTTATGAAAAAAAGTATGATCTCTTAAAAATAGCAAGCAAAGATTTGATGCATGAAGAGCGTAGAATGCACGCTTTAGAAGAACTTTTTGAAGTTAGAAAAGTAGCTTATGAAAATGGTGCTTTAATGAGCACGCTTTCAGGCTCAGGTTCAAGCTTTTTAAATATCGCTTACAAAGATGATGCTAAAAATTTACAAGATATTTTAAAGAGTAAATTTAGTGATTTTAGGGTTGAGGTTTTTTCATTTGATAACGATGGATACGAAATTACGCAAAGCTAAAAACAAGTTTAAAAAGATATAATGAACAAAAATAATCCTGTAAGGACATGTGTCGCTTGTAAAATTAAAATTTCTCAGAGCTTGCTAAAAAGATACCGCTTGGTAGGTAAAAATTTAGAGCATGGCAAGGGAAATGGTCGTAGCTTTTATCTGTGCGACAAATGTATGCAAAAAGATATAAAAATTTTAAAAAAAATAATTGATAAACAAACTAAAGGTGCTTTTATTTGTGATACACCGAAGTTAAAGGAGATACTCTTAAATGAGCAATGTTAGGATTTCAGAGATCGCAAACGAGCTTGGCTATCCAAGTAAAGAGATAGTAGAAAAAGCTCAAGAGTTAGGATTAAAAGTCAAAACTCACTCAAATGCAGTTAGCCTTGAAGAGGCCGAAGCTATATATGAATATGTTCAAACTGGCGTGATACCAGATAAATTTAAAAAGAAAAAGAGTGAACCTAAACCAAAAAAAGAGTCTAAAAAAGAAGTAGAAAAAGAGTCAGTAAAAAAAGAAGAAAAGCAAAAGAGTGAACCTAAAAAAGCTACTACTAAAACTGAGTCAAAGTCGGTAAAAGCTGAGCCTAAGAAAGAGGCACAAATTTTAGAAGAAAAACAAAAAATTGAGCCTAAAAAAGAAGAAATCAAAGTAGAGCAAAAACAAGTCGAAGCTCCAAGACCAAAAGAGAGCTTGGCCGATGTGACTCAAAAAAGACGTGGCCTTGTGATAGTAAAAAAGAAAAAAGACTATGAAGCGCCAATTGCTACAAAAGAAGAGAAAAAGCCTGAACCAAGCATAGCTAATATAAGCGATTTTAAAAGTATGTTTTCAGCAAATGATGAAAATTTAGCTAAGAAAAAGAAAAAAGATAAAAAAGTAGTTGTTGCAAGTAAAAAGGACAACACTCAGAAGATGGATCTACTTGGCGGAAGTGACTTTGGTGACATAGTGCTAGAAGATGAAGATGTAGTTGTTCTTCCTGATTTTAGTTTTAAAACTCCGGTACCAGCACCTGCTCAAAAGACAAAACAGCCAAATGTTATGAGAACTACGGTCAACAATACGATAAATTCATTTGGCGAAGGCGGCATTCAAAGAAGAGCTAGAAAAAAACACAAAAAGCCTGAAAATAAACAAAACAATGAAGCTGTGACATCTATAAGTATTCCAAAAGAAATTCGTGTTTATGAATTTGCTGAAAAGCTAAACAAACAGCCAAGTGAGATCATTGGTAAGCTTTTCATGCTTGGTATGATGACAACCAAAAATGACTTTTTGGATGAAGATGCGATAGAAATTTTAGCCGATGAGTTTAATGTAGAGGTTAATATCATCGACGATCAAAAAGAATTTGACTACGTAGCAGCCTACGAAGAGGAGATAAAAGACGATGAAAATCTCCAGCCAAGAGCACCAGTCATAACCATCATGGGTCACGTCGATCACGGTAAAACTTCATTGCTTGATTACATAAGAAAATCACGTGTAGCAGCAGGAGAGGCTGGTGGTATCACTCAGCATGTTGGTGCTTATATGGTAAATAAAAATGGCAAAAACATCACATTTATTGACACCCCAGGTCACGAAGCGTTTACTGCTATGCGCGCAAGAGGTGCTGGTGTAACTGATATAGTTATCATCGTTGTTGCAGCAGATGACGGCGTAAAACCACAAACAAAAGAGGCGGTCAGCCACGCAAAAGCTGCTGGTGTACCAATAATCATCGCGATAAACAAAATGGATAAAGAGTCAGCAAATCCTGACCTAGTAAAGACTGGTCTTGCCGAGCTTGATATCATGCCAACAGAGTGGGGCGGAAAATATGAATTTGTGCCAATCTCTGCAAAAACAGGCATGGGCATAGATGATCTATTAGAGATCGTACTTTTACAAGCTGACCTTTTAGAGCTAAAAGCAAATCCAAAGGCAAACGCAAAAGCAACTGTCATCGAGAGCTCACTTCAAAAAGGCCGTGGCCCAGTAGCTACTATTATCGTTGAAAATGGCACGCTTCATGTTGGAGATACTGTCGTAGCTGGAGTTGCGTATGGAAAGATAAGAAGCTTACTTGATGACCAAGGTAAGCCTTTGCAAGATATAAAACCAGGCGAATGCGGTGTGATAGTAGGTCTTAGCGAGATAGCAGAGGCAGGCGAGACATTAATAGGCGTAAAAACTGATAAAGAGGCTCGTGAATACGCGCAGAAAAAGGCTGAATATATCCGCCAAAAAGAGCTTAGTAAGAGTACAAAAGTTAGTATTGACGAGCTTAGCGCTAAGATTGCTGAGGGTGAGTTAAAGACGCTTCCAGTCATCATCAAAGCTGACGTTGGTGGTTCACTTGAGGCACTAAAAGCAAGCCTAGAAAAACTAGCAAATGATGAGATCAGAGTAAATGTCATCCACTCAGGTGTTGGCGGCATCACGCAAAGCGACGTAGCACTTGCTAGTGCGAGCGAAGACTGTATAATCCTTGGTTTTAACATAAGACCAACTGGCGAGATAAAAGAAAAGGCAAAAGAGAGCGGTGTTGAGATTAAAACATACAACGTTATCTATAATCTAATTGATGACGTGAAAGCAATCTTGGGTGGACTAATGTCACCTATCATCAGAGAAGAGCAGCTTGGTCAAGCTCAGGTTCGCCAAGTGATCCATGTGCCAAAAGTGGGTACTATTGCTGGATGTATCGTCACTGAAGGCACGATAAACAGAGGGGCAAAAATTCGCCTTATTAGAGAAGGGGTGGTTGTTTATGAGGGCTCGGTAAGCTCATTAAAACGCTTCAAAGATGACGTCAAAGAGGTTGCTAAAGGTTATGAGTGTGGCGTTGGTATCGAAAATTTCAACGACATCAGAGAAAACGACTATATCGAAAGCTTTAAAGAAGTCAAAGAGAAAGCTACTCTATGAACGCTAACGAAATAAAGCGTATGAGAACTGAGAGTGTGCTAAAAGAGCTCATTCCAGAGGCTCTAGCTACTCTTGAAGATAGCATTTTAAAGGGGCTTTGTGTCACTGATGTCGAGTGTAAAAAAGGCAGATACGACGCCTTTGTTTATCTTGACAAAATGGCATTTGATGAGCGTGAACAAGAGTATATTTTGGGGCATTTAAAGCGAGTTTGTAGGCATTTGCAAAACCACTGCATGGCAGCTGAGGGCTGGTATAGATGCCCAAATTTTCACTTTAAATTTGATGATAGATTAGAGTACCAAAACCATATGGATAAGTTGTTTGATAAAATTTCAAAGGATTTAAACAAAAATGGATAATTTAGACAAACTAGTACGCGAATGCGGTGTAGAGCTTTATGACAGCGAGATCACAAATGAAAATGGCAGGGCTATTTTTAGAGTTTATATTACAAAAAATGGCGGAGTGAGCCTTGACGACTGTGAAAAAGTGAGTCGATTGCTCTCGCCTATTTTTGACGTGACACCACCAGTTAGCGGGGATTATAACCTTGAAGTTAGCTCACCTGGCCTTGAGAGAAAGCTTAGTAAGCCATCTCATTTTAAAGCAAGTATTGGCGAGCTAGTTAAAGTTCAAACCGAGGCTGAGAAATTTACAGGAAGGCTCGTAAAAGCGAACGAAGAGAGCATCGCAGTAGAAAATGAAGAGGGAATTTTTGAGATCAATATCAGTGAGATAAAAAAAGCAAAAACATATTTGGAGTGGTAAAATGCTAAGCGACATCGAGATAACTCACCAAACGAAACTTGAACACATCAGTAAAGTTGCCGCAAAATTAGGCTTAAACGAAGACGAGCTCGAGCTTTACGGCAAATTTAAGGCTAAAATTTCCCCTAGACTTGAGCCATCAAACTCAAAGCTCATCTTAGTCACCGCGACTAACCCAACCCCATACGGCGAGGGCAAAACGACTATGTCGATCGGCCTAGCTGACGCGCTAAATTCACTTAATAAAAAGCTTTGCCTAGCACTTCGCGAGCCATCTTTGGGGCCAGTTTTTGGCATAAAGGGTGGAGCAGCAGGTGGTGGCTACTCGCAGCTTGCGCCGATGGAGGATCTAAATTTACACTTCACTGGCGATTTTCACGCGATAACATCGGCAAATAACCTCATTTCTGCCATGATAGATAATAGCCTCTATCAAGAAAACCCACTAAAAATAGAGAAAATTTTATGGAAGCGCTGTATGGATATGAACGACCGCGCGCTTAGATTTATCACTGTGGGGCAGGGCGGCAGGACTGATGGTGTGCCAAGAGAAGATGGCTTTAACATCACCGCCGCAAGCGAGATCATGGCTGTGCTTTGTCTAGCCACAAGCCTTTCTGATCTAAAAGAGCGCGTGGCAAACATCATGGTTGCTTATGATAGCGATAAAAAGCCTATCTACGTGCGTGATCTAGGCTGCCAAGACGCTGTTTGCATACTTTTAAAAGATGCGATCAAGCCAAATTTATTTCAAACATTAGAGCACACACCTACGCTCGTGCATGGCGGCCCATTTGCAAACATCGCACACGGCTGCAACTCCGTCATCGCAACAAAAACAGCTCTAAATTTAGCTGACTATGTCATCACTGAAGCTGGCTTTGGCTCAGAGCTTGGCGCGGAGAAATTTTTAGATATAAATTGTAGGGTTGCTGAGATTAAACCAAGCGCTGTTGTGCTTGTAAGCACTATCAGATCGCTAAAATATAACGGCGAAGCAAATAAAGACGAGATCACAAAACCAGATATGAATGCACTTAAAAAAGGTATAGAAAACCTTGGCGGACACATCGAAAATTTAAAAGGTAAATTTGGTCAAAACGTGGTTGTGGCGCTTAATAAATTTGGCTTTGACACCGATGAAGAGATAAATTTCGTAAAAGAGTATTGCCGTGAGCTTGGCGTAGAAGTGGCTGTTTGTGAGAATTTCTTAAAAGGTGGCAAAGGTGCGCTTGAGCTTGCCGAGCTAGTTTTAAAAGCGTGCGATAAGCCAAGCAAGATAAATTTCACATACGAGATGAGTGACGATACAAAAACTAAAATAGAAAAGGTCGCTAAGGAAATTTATGGAGCTGGCGAGGTGGTCTTTGAAGAGGCTGCTCTTAAAAAGCTTGAGATGATAAAAGAGCTAAATTTGAGCCATTTGCCAGTTTGTATCGCAAAAACTCAGTACTCATTTAGCGACGATGCGAAGCTTTTGGGTAGGGCAAAGGGCTTTACTTTTAGCGTAAAAGACCTTGACATTAGAACTGGAGCTGGCTTTATCGTCGCGGTTTGCGGTAAGATCATGCTAATGCCAGGACTTCCAAAAGTGCCAGCTGCGGTCAATATGAAGATAGATGCAGAGGGCAAGATCGACGGCTTGTCGTAAATTTATGAAAACACACTGGCAAAGGCTAGTGTGTTTTGCTAAGAGGCATGGATGAACGACGAATTTTACATGGATCTTGCTTTAAGCGAGGCTTGGAAATTTCAGATCCTGACCTACCCAAATCCAGCAGTTGGATGCCTTATCCTTGATGAAAATGGGCAAATTTTATCTTGCAAGGCTCATGAAAAGGCTGGATATTTACACGCTGAACCGACAGCGATACTTTTTGCGCTTTGCAAAAAAAGTGAAAAATTTAAAGATGATTTTATAAAAGCGTATAACGCCAAATTTAGCTTCGATATAAAAGAGGGCGAATTTGGCCTTTTAGAGCCAAAATTTACCTATGAATTTATACTAAAAAACCACTCAAATTTACTAAAAAATGCAAAAACTTATGTCACACTTGAGCCTTGCTCTCATCATGGCAAAACACCACCTTGCGCAAATTTGCTAAAAGAGCTTGGCTTTAGTGAGGTGATAATAGGAAGCCACGATGAAAATCAAATAGCAAGTGGCGGTGGTAATTTGCTTCAAAGTGTTGGCATAAAAGTTAAATTTAGCGTTTTAAAAGAGCGTTGTGATAAGCTACTTGAGCCATTTTTGGCCTATCAAAATGGTGGCTTTAGCTTTTTAAAAATCGCAATTAGTAAAAATGGCGTGGCAAGCGGTGGCATCATCACAAATGAACTTAGCCGCACGCATGTCCATAAACTAAGAAGCGTCATAGATACGCTAGTGATCGGCGGCAACACAGTGCGAATAGACCGGCCAAAGCTTGATAGTAGGCTAGTAAGCGGCGGCAAAAATCCAGATGTCATAATCTACTCAAGAAGCGATAAATTTGATAAGACAATACCACTTTTTAGCGTGTCAGACCGCAAAGTTAGCATTCAAAAAAAGCTTAGCTTAAAAGGACTTAGCATGTTTGAAGGTGCTGGTGAGTTTTTAAAACTTGCAAAAGATGGCAAACTAGCAAACGTAAAATGGCTACTTATCTATCAAAGCTCAAATTTTAGGGATGGTAAAAATTTAAGCCTTGATCTAAATTTAAAGCCACTATTTAGTGGGAATTTTGGAGACGATAGCTACACTTGGTATGAAATTTTGGATTAAATATCTAAGCCAAAATAGTGCTTGACTAAAAAGCCAATACCAAATGAAATGATCGCAACACCAAAAGTTATCACACACATTTCAACCACTCTTGGTAAAAATTTAAGTTCTTTTGCCACGCTTATGTAAAAGTTGTAAGTGATGATGGCAACTAGCGCAAAGAAAAACATCGACAAAACAGCGTAAAGACTGCTTGAAAAAATAAAAAATGGAAGTATCAAAAACGCCGTTGTTATGATGTACGAACCGCCTGTATAGAGCGAATAGGTAAGCGGCTTGATCTCGTCACTTGGATTTTCTTTTGACTCAAGATATGCTGAGCCAGCCATGGAAAGAGCAGCTGCAATGCCCATGATAAGGCCCGTCGCACCAACTGATTTTGTATTTGAAAAAGCTAGAGCGATGCCACTTAGCGTGCCAGTTAGCTCAACTAATGCGTCATTCATACCAAGAACAATACCACCGGCATTGACTAGTTTTGTATCTTTTAGCATAGAGATTAAATTGTTTTCATGATTTACTTCTTCTTCATAAATGTCTCTAGCTTCAGGATACTCATCAACAATACCAAGATAAAATTGCTCTGCGTCTTCTTCACGTGACTCCATAAATTTTAAAGTAAAAGATGTACCAAAAATTTTAACAAGTATCGTATAGAAGATAACTTTGAATAAATTTGCAGTTCTACTCTCACCTGTTATCTTTTGGCAAAAAGCATAGTGTCGTTTTTCCTCAGTGATTAATTTACGAAGTATTTTTTTATTCTCTTCATTTTTTTCACTAGCTTCAAGTAGCGTATAGATGGCGGTATCATCTGCTTCATTTTGTAGCTGTTTTAAGGCGCGCTTTTTATCTAGCATAAATTCCCCTTTTTAAATTTTGTAAGATTTTGGATTTTGAAGTGTAAGATTAGATGGTGCGATCAGCGAGACTCGAACTCGCACACCTAGCGGCACTACCCCCTCAAGATAGCGTGTCTACCAATTCCACCATGATCGCAAAAAGAGTAAAAGCCCCAAAAAGGGGCTAAATTTAAGCTTTACGCTTAGCCAAGCATTGGGTTTGCGTAAAGAACGATAAGCGTAATAACAAGTGCGTAGATAACTTGTGCTTCGATCATCGCAAGAGCGATAAACATTGTAGTCATAAGTTTGCTACCAACGCCTGGGTTTCTAGCTGTTCCGCTAATTGTTGCAGCAGCTGTATTACCCATACCAATAGCGCCACCAAGGGCTGCAAGGCCAAGGCCAATACCACCAGCGATAACTGAATATGATCTAATCATCTCGCCATCAGCACCAAATGCAAATGCAGCAAGACCAAGAATTAAAAACACGATCTTTTTCATCGTTGCTCCTTTAAAATTTTAAAGCTCTTTCGGATCTGTCCCCTACTTAAACTTTATGAGCCGTAATATTACAAAAACAAAACTTTGTTTCAAATAAAAACACTAAAAATTTAAATTGCCCATAAAAAATTCTTGGCTTAGAAAAATAAAAGTTTTTTTATGTTATCTTTGAAAAAATTAATTTACTCTTAATCTTAGGTAATCAATGATAAATGAAAAATTTTCAAAAATAGGCTTTGTTCTTGCTATGGCAGGATCGGCTGTTGGACTTGGTAATGCATGGAAATTTCCAACAATTGTGGGAAACAACGGTGGTTCAGCATTTATAGTTTTATATTTGCTTCTCACGTTTGCTATTGCTTTTGTAGCGTTTTTAGCAGAGCTTAGCATTGGTAAGCTTGGCGAGAGTGATGTTGTAAGCTCCATTTATAAACTTGCTCCAAAACATAAAAAAATATGGTCTTTCTCTGGCTTTTTCATGATCGGTGCGATCCTCATAGCTTCATTTTATATGGTAGTTATTGGCTGGATTTTAAAGTATATCTATCTTAGTTTTTCGCCACTTTTGAGCAATAGAGAAGAGGCGGCCCAGCAGTTTAATATGCTTTTATCAAATGATTTAAGTAGTGCTATTGTTTGTTTTACTTTGGTTTTTTTGATGGTATTTTTTGCCGTTTCAAAAGGTGTAAAAAGTGGCATTGAGAAGCTAAATATCTGGATGATGCCGGGCCTTTTTATACTGCTTGTTTGTATACTTTTTTATGCAATTAGCATGGGTGATGGCTTTGTTAAGGCGGCTAAATTTTTATTTGTACCAAATTTTAGTGCGATCACGCCAGATGTTGTTTTGCAAGCTCTTGGACTCGCGTTCTTCTCGCTATCTATGGGTGTTGGCGTCATACCGACATACGCTGCAAATTTACCAGAGCAGACAAATCTTATAAAATCAACGCTTTCTATCATCTTTATAAACATATTAATAGGCATTATGATGGGGCTTGTGGTCTTTACATTTATATTTGCTTATGGAGCTGATAGCACGGCAAGTGGCCCAGGGCTTATTTTTATCTCACTTGTTACACTTTTTGCAAAGCTTGGGATAGTTGGCAATGTTATGGCCATCGCATTTTTTGTTTCGCTATTGTTTGCAGGCATTACGAGCGCGGTTTCGATGATTGAGCCATTTGCTTATTATTTGGTTAGAAAATTTGAAATTTCACGCAAAATGGCTCTTGTTTATATTGGAATTTTTGTCTATATCTTAGGCCTTTTTTGTATTTTTTCATATTATGCACAGACGGCTAATATCTTTAGTATTTTTGGCAAGCCAGTCTTTGATGCACTTGATTTTCTTACTTCAAATATAATGATGCCAATAGGTGCCATAATTTTTA